>NZ_JBHUWH010000052.1:0-27374 GCF_042670125.1 Kitasatospora sp. NPDC057198
GGCCGCGGACGTCCCGGCCCGGCCCGCCGCCGCGGCGCCGGCCGCCGTCCCGTCCGGTCCCTCGTCCGCCCCGCCGTCCGCTGCCCCGCCCGCCGCCCCGTCCGCCGGGGCCCCGGCGTTCTCCCCGCCGGTGCGGGTGGTGGTCCCCCGGATCGGGGTGGACGCGCCGGTGCTGGGGGTCGGGCTCAATCCGGACGGCACCGTGGAGGTGCCGCCGCTCGACCGGCCGGGGCAGGTCGGCTGGTACCGCGCGGGGGACGGGCCGACCGTGCTGCTCGGGCACTACGACACCCGCCGGGGCCCGGCGGTGTTCCACGGGGTGCCGGGGCTGCGGCCGGGCGACCGGATCGAGGTGCGGCGGGAGGACGGCGGCACCCGGTCCTACCAGGTGCGTGAGCTGCACCAGTACGCCAAGGACGCGTTCCCCACCGAGCTGGTGTACGGCGCGGCCGCGGGCCCGCAGCTGCGGCTGGTCACCTGCGGCGGCACGCTCGGCCGCGACGGCCACTACTCCGACAACATCGTCGTCTTCGCCGACCCGCTGCCGTGAGGACCCGCCGACCGCCGCCCGTCGCCCGTCGCCCTTCGCCCGCCGTCCCACCGGGGCGGCGGGCGGCCGTTCCCGGTGGTGCAGACTGGCTGCGCCCCCGCCCACCGACCGAGAGGCGCCGTTCGACGTGAGGACCCGGCCCCCGCGCACCACCCTGTCCACGTGCGTCCTGCTCGGCCTGCCGGTCCTGCTGGCGGTGGCCGGCTGCCGGGCCCCAGGCGCGCTGGAGGACGCCGGGGCGGCCCGGCAGGTCCGGGCGCACCCGAGCGCGCAACCGCTGTGGCCGGCCGCCGCCCCCGACGCGGCGGCCGGCCGGAGCGCGGCGGCGAAGCAGAGCGACGCCCCGCCCGCCCCGCTGCCCGGCCTGGTGCTCGACACCCTCGACGGGGCCGACGCCCGCACCGTGCTCGCCGCGGACCCGGCGCTCACCCCGGACGAGCGGGCGGCCCTGGAGCACGGCTGCGCCGGGTGCGAGGTCCGCCCCGCCCGGTACCGCGACCTCGACGGGGACGGCAGCCCCGAACTGCTGACCGCCGTGCTGCCCGGCACCGGCCCGGACTCGCCGCGGGCCGTGCTGCGCGTGTACGCGCTGCACGAGCGCCGGGTGCAGCCGGTGCTGGCCGTCACGGCCCTGCCGGGCTTCACCGCCGAGACCGTCGGCACCGACCTGATCGTGCACGAGCCCACCGGCCCGGCCGCCGAGACCAGCCGCACCTACCGCTGGACGCTCGGCCGTCCGGTCATCGTCGACCAGCGGGTCAAGGTCACCTCGCCGGACGCGGACGGCACCGGCTGCCTGCTGCCGACGGGCGGGTGCGGTCCGGCCTCGGTGGTCGTGGTCGAGCCGACGCCCGTCCCGAGCGCGTCCCGGAGCCTGGTGTCCGGCCCGGCGCCCAGCCCCACCTCGGCGCCCGCGCCGATCCCCTCCGCCAGCCCCGCCGTGCGGGAGGGGCGGTGAGCACCCCCGTGCCCGGCGCCCCGCGGATCCTGCTGGTCGAGGACGACGAGGTGATCCGCGAGACCACCCAGCTCGCCCTGGAGCGCTACGGCTTCCCGGTGGACACGGCGGCGGACGGCCTGGAGGGCCTGGAGCGGTTCCGGGCCGCCCCGCCGGACCTGCTGCTGCTCGACGTGATGCTGCCGCTGCTCGACGGGGTCGGCCTGTGCCGGCGGATCCGCGAGGAGAGCCAGCTGCCGATCCTGATGATGTCGGCCCGCACCGAGCCGGTGGACGTGGTCTCCGGCCTGGAGGCGGGCGCCGACGACTACGTGGTCAAGCCGTTCGAGACCGCCGTCCTGGTCGCCCGGATCCGCACCGTGCTGCGGCGCACCGGCTTCGGGCCGTCCGCCGCCCCCGCGTCCCCGGCTGCCCCGGCCTCCCCGGCCACCGGTCCGGCCACCGGTCCGGATCCGGCGCACGCGGTCCGGGTGATCGACGGCCTGGAGGTGGACACCGGCGCCATGGAGGTCAGGGTGGCCGGCCGGCCGGTGCCGCTGACCCCGACCGAGCTGCGGCTGCTGCTGGAGTTCACCGCCTCGCCGGGCGTGGTGCTGGAGCGCCAGACCCTGCTGGAACGGGTCTGGGACTACTCCTGGGGCGCCGACAGCCGGGTGGTCGACGTGCACGTCCAACGGCTGCGGGCGAAGATCGGCGCCGCCCGGATCGAAACCGTCCGGGGCTTCGGCTACAAGCTGCGGCGGACGCCGTGACGCTGCGCCGGCAGATCGCCGCGGTGATCGCACTGGTCTCCTGCCTGGTCGCGCTCGCGGTGGTGCTGCTGGTCCACCACGCCTCGGTGCGCCAGCACACCGACCAGGCCCGCAAGTCCGCGGCGGCCGCCCTCGACGCGGTGCTGACCGGGTACGACGCGACCGGGGAGCTGGTCGCGGGCTGGCACGCCGCCGCCGACGACCCGGCGCTGCCGCCGGAGCTGCGGCGGTTGGCGCTGCGGGAGCGGCAGGGCTCGGTGCTCGGCCCCGGCCCGCACGGCCCCGCGATGTGGGCGGCGGCCGGCGCGGACGGGCGGGTGCTGTCGGTGCGGGTGGACTACGCCGAGGACGCTCGGGCGATCGCCGACCTGGACCGCGCGGTGGCGGTCGGCGCCGCCCTGTCGGTGCTGTTCACGGTGCTCGCCGGGGTGCTGGCCGCCGACCGGATCAGCAGCCGGCTGCGGACGGCGGCCCGGACCGCCCGGACCATCGCCCGGGGCGACCTGGACGCCCGGATCGGACCGCTCGGCCGGGCCCGCGACGAGGTGGCCGAACTGGCCGCCGCGGTCGACTCGATGTCCGCGGCCCTGCGCAGCCGGCTGGCGGGCGAGCAGCGCTTCACCGCCGACGTGGCGCACGAGCTGCGCACGCCGCTGACCGGCCTGCTGACCGCGTCCGAGCTGCTGCCGCCCGGCCGGCCGACCGAGCTGGTCCGCGACCGGGTGCGCGCGCTGCGCGACCTGACGGAGGACCTGCTGGAGGTGTCCCGGCTGGACTCCGGGGCGGACGCGCCGGAGCTGGCGGACCTGCCGCTCGGGCCGCTGCTGGCCCGGGCCCTGACGGCCGGCGGCACCGCGGCCAGCGCTGCCGCGGCCGGCGCTGCCGGGGCAGGGACCGGTGCCGGTGCCGGTGCCGGGGCCGAGCTGCGGGTCGTCGCCGACGCGGTGGTCAGCACCGATCCGCGCCGCTTGGACCGGGTGCTCACCAACCTGCTGGCCAACGCCCACCGGCACGGCCGCCCGCCGGTCGTGGTGACGGTCGAGGGCGCCACCGTGTCCGTGCGCGACCACGGGCCCGGCTACCCGGAGGAGATCCTGCGCGAGGGGCCGCGCCGCTTCCGCACCGGTGCCCGGGAGCGCGGCGGCGGCCACGGCCTGGGCCTGACCATCGCGCAGGGCCACGCTCGGGCGATCGGGGCCGAGCTGCACCTGTCCGACCATCCGGACGGCGGCGCGCTGGCCCGGCTCGTCCTGCCGGGCCCCCGGGAGGACCCGGGGGCCTGAGCCGCGCGCCGCCCCGGGGCTACGGGCGGGGCAGCACGCAGCCCGACCTGGTCAGGTCGAACGCGTTGCCGGGCCCGAAGCAGTTGGGGATGGTGTAGGTCTCCTGGGCGTAGCCGATGCCGGGGTGGATGGTGACGGTGCCGTTCTGGTCGACCTCGCACGGGTTGTTCAGCGTGCAGGTCTGGCCGTCCTCGTTGATCGTGTTGTTGACCGCGACGACCTGGCCGCTGGCGGCGTCGATCACCGGGGAGCCGGAGGTGCCGCCGATGACGTCGCAGCCGGAGGTGTAGCGGACCGAGTCCTTGAAGGTCCAGCCGCCCTCCTCGAGCCGGTAGGCGAAGCCGTCGATGCTGCAGGAGTAGGTCTTCTTCCAGTAGCCGGAGACCACCTTGATCGCGCTGCCGGCCACCGGGTGGGCGGTGGACATGGTCAGCGGGGATATCCCGTAGCGGCTCTTGATCGTCGCGTAGCTGGTGCTGAGCCGGTAGAGGGTGACGTCGGTGTCGGTCATCGTCGAGTAGAGGACCCGGTTGGCGCGGACGGTGCCCAGGCTCCTGCCGGAGGCGCTGAGCAGGGTGAAGCTGCGGGTGGACGCCTGGTCGGTGATGACCTGTCCGGCGGCGGGCATGCCGCTCTCCAGGCAGTGGCCGTTGGTGAGGATCAGTCCGGGGTCGCTGTCCACCGAGGTGGGCATCCGCACCAGCGAGCCGGAGCAGTTGCTGAGCGCGACCGTGCCCGCGAAGGTCACGGTGGCGGCGGAGGCGGGGGCGGCGGTGACCAGGGCGGTGGCCCCGGCGAGGGTGAGCGCGCAGAGCGCGCCGGTGAGCGGCTTCTTCATGAGGGTGCCTCTCGGGGTGTGGGGGTACCACTGGGGGTCCTACTGGGGTTCCCCTAAGTTGGCGCGCCCATGACACTGTGTCAAGAGCGCCGCCGTCCCCGACGCACCGTCAACTCGCTTCCGGATGACGGCTTTCCCGCTTCACCGCCCGCGACTTCACCGGTGGCGGCCTATCCGTGGGGCCACCCGTCGCCTTCCATCCTGCCGGAGCAGCCCAGGACGGCGTTCGCGCCCATTCCTGCCAGATCGGCCCTGACGTGGTGGGTCCGCTCCGGCCCGGCCCGCACGACCACGCCGATCGCCTGCCGCAGGTCCCTCTCGAGGCCGGGCCGCGCCAGACCGTGGAGGAAGGAGGCGACTTCCGCCGTTCGCGCACTGAGGCAGTAGCCCGCCGCCACCCTGTCCCGGATCACCTCCGGCGCTCCCAGGCCCTTGAGGCCGTTCAACAACCGGGCCATGTCCGCGCCCGACCTGTTCTGGACGACGAGCCTGGTGATCAGGAGATCGGCGGAGTCCGAGTGGTGGGCCCCCGCCAAGGTGGTGATCAGCGAGGCCATCTCGTGCGCCTCGGCGGACCCCGCCAACCTGGCGACCACCGTCGGGAACGTCGAGTCCCACTCGCTCCTCAGCAGCCCCAGGAACCGGGCGTCCGGTTCGTGGGACGCCACCCTGCAGAGCACTGTGAAGAAGAGACCCGATTCGCCCGTGACGTCCAACCGCCTCAGGACGTCGACCAGTTCGGGGAGGGGGCGGGCCGCCGCCAGCACCTGCACCGTCCGGACCAGCACGGCGGGCCTGGCCACGAGGGCGGTCAGCAGTTCGGCCGCCTCCTCCGGTACCCGGTGCAGCACGGCGGCGGCGAGCTGCGACGGAGCCGGCTCCCGGCCCTCCGGCAAACGGGGAAACGGCAGATCACTCGCGGTCTCCGCGAGAACCGCGGCCCGGTCCACCGGCACCGGCAGCCGGGCCAGTTCCCGGTACCAGTGGGCGATGTCCGTCTCCGGGGGCGCCAGATCGACCAGCCGTGCGGCCAACCGGTGACTCTGCCGGGCCTGGAGATGCCACCAGAGCCCGAAGACGTCCCCCGCCGCGGCCCCGCGCAGCAATGCGGAGAGGACCCGCTCGGACGCCCCACCCTCGACCAGGTGGTGCAGCACCCTGACGGCCGTCGCGGGTTCCAGGCTCGGGATCAGGTTCGCGAACACCTCCACTTCGACCGGCCAGCCGCCCGACTCCCCCTCGGGCTCGGACCACGGTCCTGCGGTGAGCACCGTTGCGGCCACTGCCGCCCGGCCGTCGGCGATCAGTTCGAGGACGACGGCGCGCACCCGGGCCGGGGGAGCGCAGGCCGCGTAGCAAGCCGTGAACCAGTGGTCGGGGCCCGCTGCCCGCTCCAGGATCGCGAGGAGGTCAGCCGCGTCCGCGACGGGCATGCCGATCGCCCGCCCGCAGACGGCCTCGAAGTCCTGGCGCAGGAACCGACTCACCCCCTGGTACTCGAACAGCAGCCTCGCCACCGTCTCGGGCGTCTGCACTTCGAGCAGCAACTCCCGCATGTCCACGGCCTCGTCCTGCATGCCGTGCGTGCGGAGGTCGGCCAGCAGGTTCCTCAGCTCGAACGGGCGCAACTGCGGGGCCGTGCGGCAGACCCGCCACAGGTGCTCCCGGGTTTCGGCGTCCTCCTCCCCGAGGGCCCGCAGCAGCCGCCGGGCCTGTTCCCGGAACGCCCGCGCCGTGCCCGCGTCCGTGCGGTACTCAGGCTCCCCGGCGTGCAGGTGACGGAGGAGCAGGAGCCCCTGCTCGGCCGGGTGGACCGCCAGGAAGCGGCGGACCAGCCCGACGGTAACGATCCCTTTAGGAATCCCCCGGCCGATGGCACCGAGGCGCCGCAGCAGGGCCGCGAACGTCTCCGCCTCCCCCTCGGCCACCCTCAGCAGCATCTCCTGCCCTTGGTTGGCCACGATCCCACCGCCTGACCACGGCTCCACCGCGGCCAACTGCACGATCAGTCGCAGGAACTCCTCCGGCCGACGGGTGCGGAGCGTCCGGTCGAGGGCCTCCTGGATCCTGATCCTGGCCCGGCCCGGCGGGCCTTCCAGCAGCCGCGCGAAGTGCTTCACGTCCCAGTGCTCGGCGGCCCGGTCGACGAGCAGGTCCGCCAGGTTCCCGTACCGGCCCGCGGCCAGTCGCCGGGTGAGCCGCAGCAGCGGGTCCGGCGGCCAACCAGCGGCCAGGCCGCGGAGCAGTCGGTCGGCGCCGTCCGTCCAGCCCCGTTCCAGGAGTTCGAAGAGCAGGCCGGTGACGGCCGCTTCGCCGACCGCTCCGAGCAGGATCCCCACCGCGAGGGCACCGAACCGGGCGGCGAGTTCGGTGTGCCCGGGCATCTCGACCAGTTCCGCCAGCCGCCCGGGGCACCGGGCGGCTGCCACTGCTCCCGCGAGCAGTGCCGCCGCCTCGTCCGCCGAAGCGAACTCGAGGGCGGCGCACACGGCGTCCGCCGGGCGCTCCTCCACCAGCACCCGCCACAGCCCCGCCCCCAGCCCCGACAGCCTCGTCCCGCCCAACGCCCTGACCAGGAGCAGCAGTTCCGCCGCTGAGCAGATCCGGGACAGCGACTTCGTCACCTCCGCGAAAACGGCCGGCTCGTTCTCCACGCCGTGCAGGAACTCCACGACCTGGCAGGCCGGTGCTCCCGGCAGCCCGTCCAGGACGGCACGGAGGAGGACGGGGCCTCCGTACTGCCGGTAGCGGGAGAGCAGTGCCAGAGCCGTGCGGGACCGGAAGGGAACGAGCAGGACGCGAACGACCTCGAATGCTTCGGCCTCGACCGGCCCGCCCACCAAGTGGTCCAACAGGGTGGACAGTTCACGCTCACCGAGGTTCTCCAACGCCTGCCGCACGACGGCTGCCGACGGCAGTCCGCGATTCCTCAGTGCGGGCAGGAGGACGTGCCAGTCGGACTGCAGCTCCATCATCGCGGCGAGTACGAAGGCCATGTCCCGGCCCGCGTCGGGCCTGGCCAGGCCGGCCATCCATTCCGTGACACCGGGAATCGGCAGCGTCGCAACCGCCTCCAGCGCGACGACCCGGTGCCGCGGGACGGCCGTCGAGGACGCCCGGACGACCGTCCGGTCGAGTTGCCCCGGCGCACTGCCGCGGACGGCCCGGAGGATCAAGCCGTCCGCCTCCGCGGTGCGGCCGTACCCGTCGAGGGCGCGCAGCGCCTCCGGCAGGTCGTCCTCGAACATCGCCCCGGCGAGCAGCAGGTCCGCCTCTGCGGTGAACCCGCCTCTCACCAGGTCGTCGACCGCCGCCGCCATCGTTGCAGCCGACCGTTCGCCCACGACGCGCAGCACCGTTCCACGCACCGTGTCCATCAGTGGGGAGGGCAGCCCGGCGTCCTTGGCGGCGACCAGGAGCTCCCCCGGTTGCCGTGCCGCGGCCGCGTGTGCCACCAGCGGCCCGGGAGCATCCTGGTGGCCGTCGGCGAACAGCCGCTTCACGAGTTCCATGAGCGCCCCGGGCGGGCGTTGCGCCGCGATGCCCGCCCACAGGCGCTCCCGCGCGTCGTGGTGGGTGAGCAGTCCGGCCATGTCGGCCAACTGGTCGGTGTCCGACACCGCCACGAACGGCTCCAGGGCGTCCAACCGCCCCAGGGCCAGCACCTGGTGCAGGGTCTCCGCGAGCTTCTGCCCGGGATCGTCCGTCCCGGGCCCCGGCGGGCACCCGACCGGGTCGGGCGGTGGCGGGGTGAGCGGAGGCGGCCCACCGGCGGTCGCGGCCCGACGCCGCCGCAGCGCCGCGGCCACCACGAACTCCTTCTGCACGTCCGTCGTGCGCACACGGACGCGCTGCGGAACTTGGAGTTTCCGGTACCGCTGGTAGCTGTCCGCGATCTTCGACTGGACCAGGGCCTGCAATCCCTCCAGGTCGACCGGGCCGGACGGGGCGGCCAGCACGTCGCTGACCGCCCGGGAGAAGATGCTGAACGACCCGCCCGGCACGGGAGAGCCCTCCTTCTCGGCGTCCACGAAACGGGCCACTTCCCCCGGCGAACACGCGTACATGTGGGCGACCTTCCGCCCCGCGACGGCCTTCGCCTTGCTACTGGCCCAGCCGACCGCCCCCATCCCGTCGTGGTCCACCCCCTCGCGGCAGGCGTCGATCAGGAAGAGGACCTGGGCCGCGCGGGTGTTCTCCACCTGTGCCTGCCAGTCGACCGACACGCACCCCGACCACACCGGCGAGATCTCCGGGTGCAGGTCCTCCGGCACCAGGTAGTCCTGTCCGCCGGCGTGCAACCCGTGGCCGCTGAGCGCGATCAACAGGCTCTGGCCCGTCTCCGCCCGCTTCAGGAAGGCCGACACCTCACCGTTGATGAAGTTGGCGCTGACGGGCTTGTCCGACCGCGGCACCGTGACATCCGTCCCGCGCGCCCGCAGTGCATCCGCCAGGACCTCGATGTCCTGACGGACGAACCTCAGGGGCTGGATGCCCGGCTGGACGTATTCACTCGCACCGATCAGCAGCGCCGAGTACTTGGGCATCGAAGGTCAACCGCCGAAGACGAAGGTGATCCCGTGAGTTCCCTGCACCTGTGAGCTCCCGACCAACTGGATCCCGCCGCTCGCGGACACCTGGAAGGTCACCTGCGCCTGCTTGAGCGGCATCGGGCCACCGCGGTCGGCGATCCGTCCGAAGAGGTCCTGAAGGGCGTCCACCGTCTCCGCGAGGTTCGTGCGCAGCGCGCCGAGGGGAACCCGGCGCAGGGCCGGTTCCGATCCCCGCCCGAAGAGGGCCATGGAGTCGTCCTCCGCGGCTGCGTCCGATTCGTTGACCCAGAAGAGCAGGGTCTCGGACGCCGCGCCCCCCACCGGCAGGTTCTCCGCGTTCCGCCTTGACATTCCCGTACCAATCCGCCCCTCGGACAATCCATGGTCGGCGCAAACGGTATCCCCGGCCGAACTCGCGACTTGACGCGTCTGCATATGAAGTACCATCGGCCCGGTCGCCGCAGGAGGCGGTGTCCTCACGAGGCGTTTCTCCGCCTTCCCGACAGCCGGACCGTCGGAATGCCAAAATCCGACCATCCGATCGAGTGACGGCGGGCGGGCGGAAGCAACACGTTTGCCGTACCCGCCCCCGTACCCGCCCGCCCGCCGACCGGTCGGCGGTCAGACCTCCAGCGGCCGGATCGCGGTCGGGGCGTCGCCCGGCGCGGTGGCGAGCTCCTCCCACTCCATGACCTTGTCGATGTCCGCGGCGGCCATCGAGATGTTGGTGACGCGCTCCAGGATCGCTTCGACCACCACCGGGACGCGGAACTCGGCGGCGAGCTTCTTGGCCTCCTCGAACGCGGGCAGCAGGTCCTCGGGGCGGGTGACCCGGATCGCCTTGCAGCCCAGGCCCTCGGCGACCCGGACGTGGTCCACGCCGTAGACGCCCAGCTCGGGGGCGTTGACGTTCTCGAACTCCAGCTTCACCTGGAAGTCGATGTCGAAGTTGCGCTGCGCCTGCCGGATCAGCCCGAGGTAGGAGTTGTTCACCAGCACGTGGACGTAGGGGATCCGGTGCTGCGCGCCGACCGCCAACTCCTCGATCATGAACTGGAAGTCGTAGTCGCCGGAGAGCGCGACCACCTGCCCCTCCGGGTCGGCGGTGGCCACGCCGAGGGCGGCCGGGATCGTCCAGCCGAGCGGACCGGCCTGGCCGCAGTTGATCCAGTGCCGGGGCCGGTAGACGTGCAGCATCTGCGCGCCGGCGATCTGCGACAGGCCGATGGTGGTGACGTACCGGGTCTCCGGGCCGAAGGCGCGGTTCATCTCCTCGTAGACGCGCTGCGGCTTGAGCGGCACGTCGTCGAAGTGGGTCTTGCGCTGGAGCGCGGCCCGCCGCTCCTGGGTGCTGGCGGCCCACTCCCGGCGGTCCTTGAGCCGCCCGGCGGCGGCCAGTTCGCGGGCCACCTCCAGCAGCAGCACCAGGGCGGCCCCCGCGTCGGAGGCGATGCCCAGGTCGGGGGCGAAGATCCGGCCGATCTGGGTCGGCTCCACGTCGATGTGGACGAACTTCCGGCCCGCGGTGTAGACGTCCAGGCCGCCGGTGTGGCGGTTGGCCCAGCGGTTGCCGATGCCGAGCACGAAGTCGGAGGCGAGGAAGTTCTCGTTGCCGTAGCGGTGCGAGGTCTGCAGGCCGACCATGCCCGCGTTGAGCTCGTGGTCGTCGGGGACGACGCCCCAGCCCATCAGCGTCGGGACGACCGGGACGCCGGTCAACTCGGCGAACTCCAGCAGCAGTTCGGCGGCGTCGGCGTTGATGACGCCGCCGCCGGCCACGATCAGCGGCCGCTCGGACTCCTGGAGCAGCGCGATCGCCTTCTCGATCTGCACCCGGTTGGCGGCGGGCCTGTGGACCGGCAGCGGCTGGTACGCCTCCGGGTCGAACTCGATCTCGGTCATCTGCACGTCGATCGGCAGGTCGATCAGCACCGGGCCGGGCCGGCCGGAGCGCATCAGGTGGAACGCCTGCTGGAACACCCCGGGGACCTGCGCGGCCTCCAGCACGGTGGTGGCGGCCTTGGTGACCGGCCTGGCGATCGAGGCGATGTCGACGGCCTGGAAGTCCTCCTTGTGCAGCCGGGCCACCGGCGCCTGGCCGGTGATGCACAGGATCGGGATCGAGTCGGCGATCGCCGAGTACAGCCCGGTGATCATGTCGGTGCCGGCCGGGCCCGAGGTGCCGACGCAGACGCCGATGTTGCCCGCCTTCGCCCGGGTGTAGCCCTCGGCCATGTGCGAGGCGCCCTCGACGTGCCGGGCCAGCGTGTGCCGGATGCCGCCGGACGCCTTGAGCGCGGCGTAGAAGGGGTTGATCGCGGCGCCGGGCACGCCGAACGCCACCTCGACGCCTTCGAGCTTGAGGATCTCCACGGCCGCGCGGGCGGCTGTCATGCGGGGCATCGGCTACTCCTGCCGTCGACGCAACTTCCGCGATGCGGAAGAATAGTTTTGGAATGCGAAAGCAAGCTAAGACGGCTGCGCCGGGGCCGTCAAGGTAGGTTTCAACAAAACGTTGCAGAGCCGCGCACCCGGGCTGGGGAACCGCTCCACCCGGCTGTCCGTTTTTCACCACCCCCTGTCGGCCCGGTACCTCGCCCACCTGGCCGCACCGCCCGTACGGTCGTTGCGACGACGGAAAACGCCAAGCGGCGAACCCGCCGGGCAAACCCACCGGGCAAACCCACCGGGCAAACCCACCGGACGAACCCGCCGGGCGGACCCGCCGGGCGGACCCGCCGGGCGACCCCACCAGAGGAGACACGCCACGATGAGCACCATCACCCTGTACGGCGCCACCGGCACCATCGGCTCCCGCGTGCTGGACGAGGCACTGCGGCGCGGCCACACCGTGACCGCCGTGGTCCGCGACCCCGCAAAGCTCCCGGTCGAGCACCCGGCGCTGACCGTCGTGACCGGCGACGTGCTCGACCCGGCCACGGTGGCCGACAGCGCCAAGGGCGCGGACGTGGTGGTCAGCGCGGTCGGCGGCGGCGACGGGCCGGGCCACCAGGCGCTGATCGAGCCGTCCTTCGAATCGCTGGTGGCGGGGCTGCGCACGCTCGGCGACGGCGCGCCGCGGCTGCTCACGGTCGGCGGCGCGGGCTCGCTGCGCACCCCCGACGGCAAGCAGGTCTGGGACGCCCCGGGCCTGCCGGAGTTCCTGCTGCAGATCATGCACGCGCACGGCGACGCGCTGGACTACCTGCGCACCGTCACCGACCTGCGCTGGACCAACCTCTCCCCGGCCGGCACCATCGCCCCCGGCGAGCGCACCGGCACCTACCGCACCGGCCTGGAGGACCTGGTGATCGGCGCGGACGGCGAGAGCCGGATCTCCACCGAGGACTACGCGGTGGCGCTGCTGGACGAGGTCGAGGAGCCGAAGCACCTCGGCGAGCGCTTCACCGTCGCGTACTGACCCTCCCCGCGCGGCCGGACCGCGCCGGAACCGCAGCCCCCGCCGTTCCCGCAGCCCCCGCCGTTCCCGCCGTTCCCGCCGTTCCCGCCTTTTCGGGCATCGGCGTGCGAAGCACCACGTACCCGTGCGAAGCGGAACCGTTCGTTCGGGTACCTCTGGTGTCCCCGGCCCGCGGGCCCCTATCGTTCCCCCGTCGATCCGGGGAGGGGACCGCATGACCGGCACGCTGACGTCCGACACCGAGGTCCGCACCGTCCGGGCCGGCCGCCCCGGCCCGGGACCGGTCCGCTGCTCCGTCGGCGACCTGCTGCTCGCCGACCTGCCGGTCTCCGTGGTCCTCTTCCACGACCGCCCGCTCGACCCCGACGCCCTCGCCGCCGGGCTCGCCCGCGCCCTCGGCCACCTGCCCGAGTTCGCCGGACGGCTGCGCACCGACCCGGCCGGGGACCTCTGGATCGACACCGACGACGCCGGCGTCCCCTTCACCGTCGCCGACGCCCCGTACACCCTCGCCGAGGCGCTCGACCGGACGGCGCTGCCCGCCGGCGGCCTGGTCGACCACGTCCGCGCCACCGAGGCCCGCCGCGAACCGCTGCCGCTGCTCACCGTCCGGCTCAACCGGCTCGCCGACGGCGCCTGCGCGCTCGGCGTCTCCTGGCACCACGCCGTCGGCGACATGCAGACCTTCGCCCTGCTGCTGCGCACCTGGTCCGCCTGCACCGAGGGCACCGACCTGCCCGAGGTCCACCGCGCCCCCGACCGGGACGGGCAACTCGACGCCCACCTCCCCGCCGAGGACTGCGGCACCCCCGGCCTGCGGCTGCCCGACCCCGCCGAACGCGCCGAACTGCGCCGCACCATCGCCGGGGCCGCCCTCGCCAACCGCACCGTCCAGGTCTGGTTCTCCCCCGCCGAGACCGAGCGGCTGCGCGCCGCCCACAGCGCCGCGGCCGGCCGCCGGCTGTCCGCCAACGACGCGCTCTGCGCCCACCTGCTGCACGTGCTGCGCGAGGTCGACGGCGCCGGCGGCGAGGAGCAGACCCTCACCGTGCCGGTCAACCTCCGCCGCGTCCTCGGCCTGCCCGACGGCACCCTCGGCAACCTGCTCGGCGAGATCCGGCTGCCCTGCCCGCCCGGCACCGGACCCGCCGCGTACGCCGCCGAACTGCGCACCGCCGTCGAGGAGTTCACCGAGAAGCACCTCGGCGTCCGGAGCAACCTGCGCTTCCTCGAAACCATCGGCCGCGACCGCGCCGCCGAGTGCGTCCCGGCCGGCTTCGACCCCTCCCGGCGCACCCTCACCATCTCCAGCTGGTGCCGGCTGGGCCTGCAGGACCTCCCGCTCGCCGGACGGCGCCCGGTCGCCTTCAGCCCCGCCGCCACCCTCCAACTCCCCTGGACCTCCTGGCTGGTGGAGGGCCCCCGCGGCGAGGGCCACCTCTACACCCTGGTCCTCCCCGCCCGCACCGCCGCCCGGCTCCGCACCGCCGCCGCCCTGCTCCACCCGCACCGCCACCCCGACGACCCCGCCCCCGCCGTCGCCCCGCGCAGACTGCTCTGACCCCACCCGGCCCCCTCACCCCTCACCCTCGCTCTCACTCCTCACCCTTCACCCCCCACCGCTCGCCCAGCGCCCGGGCCACCGCGTCCAGGGCCGCGTCCCACGGGTACGGACCGGCCGCGCCGGGCTCGTTCGGGACGAAGGCACCCTCACCGAGCAGGACGCGGACCCCGGCCCCGCGCAGCGCCGCCACGCTGCGCGGGAACTGCGGGTGGGCGGCCAGGGCGGTGTTGACGCAGGGCATCACCAGCACCGGAACCCCCTTGCCCACCGCCTCCGCCGCGTAGCCCACCACCCAGGACGAAGTCAGGCCCAGAGCCAGGCTGTTGACCGAGTTGAAGGTGGCCGGCGCGAACAGCACCGCGTCGGCGGGCGGCAGCACGTCCGGCTGCCCCGGCCGGCGGTAGGCGGACTTCACGGGGTGCCCGGTCAACTCCTCCCACTCCGGCACCCGCTCCGCCAGCCACTCCCGCGCCACCGGCGTCAACCCCAGGGCCACGTCCCAACCGCGGGCCAGCCCCGCCCGCACCGCCCCGCCGATCCCGGTCACCACCCCCGCCGCCGACCCGAACAGGTACACCACCGGCCGTCCGGCCCCCGCCTCCGTCATGCCGCCATGCAACCGGGCCGGCCGCCACTCCCGCAACACCCCGGTGCGCCACCCCCGAACGCCCCCTCCGGGGGTCGGTGGGCGGGTCACATGGTCAGGTGACCGAAGATCCCTGCGATAGCGAAGCCCGCGCCGTACACCAGGAAGCTCACGATGGTCATGCCGACGAGTGCGCAGCGGCCGACGTGGACGTCCATCGCGTGGTGGTCGCCGCCACCACCGTCGCCGGGGAGGTGGGGTCCGGCGGCTGTCGGGAGGTGGCCGGAGTGGGTGGCGCCGGAGTGGGCCGTTCCGGCTGCCGGGGGCGCCGGCTGCTCGTGGCGGACGGTCATCATGCCGTGCTTGAGGCCGCGGTCGACCAGCCACCAGTTCATCGGCAGCGCCACCAGGAAGCCGGCGCACAGCGAGATCGACATGATGAACCAGAACGCCGCCTCGCCGGGGCCGGGGTGCGGCATCGTGTTGGTCATCCAGGGGATCATGACCGCGACCATGCCGCCCATGACCGCGTTCATGGACAGCAGTTCGGGGACGAAGGTCCTGCGCAGCGACTCCCGGTAGCTGCCGAACATGTCCTTCATGAACAGCGCCTGGAAGACCGTCCAGCCGAACAGGAAGCCGAAGCCGTACTCGCACAGCACCTCCGCCCACGGCTGCAGCCCGAGGCGGGAGGTGATCACGGCGGCGGCCAGGATGCCGATGCCGTCACCGGCCACGCAGTGCATCGTCGAGCCGACGACCTGCCGCCACTTCGCCGAGACGTACTGCTCGTGCGTGCCGGGCAGTGGTTCGCGGCAGCTCAGCACGTACAGCAGGGCGCCGAACAGGCCGCTGAACGCGGTGATGACGACGAAACCCCACTTCATCACCGTCGCTTCCGGCGTGCGCCGGATGTCGATCGCGACGAACAGCACCGCGATCGCCACCTGCAGGAACCACAGCAGCATCACACCGTCGAGCAGCACGGGCACCTCCCGGTCGTCACCCCCCGGCAGCCTCGCAGCCCCGGCAACCGGCAGCCAGCGGGCGGCCCCCGATCGGTCGGTGCCCGGTGGGCTCCCCGGGCGGCTCCTGCCGGCCCCGGCTGTGCAGGACGTCGAACGGGTGCATGGACGGCGGCGAGCAGCGTGGGCCGTTCGGCCGGGATCTCCCGGCCCGGCGTCTTGCGCGGACGCCCGTTGAGCTGCTCGGCGACGGCGGCGAGGCGTCGGGGGGGTGAACTCCGCATGCCGGTCCGCCTCGCGGCCCTGGCCCCACGTGGACGAGCGACTCGACTCGGCGGGGAGTTCGCCGGTCACGGCGCCCAGGGCGTCATGGACGGCCTCGGCACCGTGATCGCCGGGCAGGTGCAACAGCACGCAGCGCGAGGATCGTTCGACCGGCGACCGAGGCGGCGTGTCCGGGCTGCGGACGCGGCCGGCCCGGACCCTGACGAGCCCTGCGCGTCGGAGCCGGAACCCGTTCCGGACACGCCGGCCGGGATCCGCCCACCGAGGGCGCCCCGTGCGGGCTCGATCGTCCCGGTACGGCGGCCCGGGTCGGTGGCGGGCGTGCTGGCCGTGGACTACCAGCGCCTCCTTCCCGCCCTGGCCGAACGCCGGGACGGGGGCGGCAGGGTGATGGCGTGTCAGGAGGTTGCCGCTGCCCTGGGGCCGGCCCCGGGCGCCGCGAGCGCATCAGCCGGCTCAGTGTGCGCTCCACCACCCAGCACCTGGGCAGCACCACCGAGCCGGATGCGCCGTCGCCTCGCTTGGCGATCACAGGGGTCAGTCGCAGTGCCTGCTTCGCCCAGGTGACCAAGCGGCCCGCGCAACCGCCGTCGGCCCGGACCGCGCTCCAGCAGCGGCATCGCGACGCCCCGGTCCGTCACGTTCACGGCGGTGACCAGCACGGCCGGCAGCAGCCCGAGGCAGTCGACCACGGTGTGACGCTTGCCCCCGGTCACCTTCTTCGCCCCGCCGCACCCGCGTCAGGATGCCGAGGCCATGGCCGCCGCCCGCAGGGACCGCGCGTCGATCACCACGGCGGCCGGCTCCGGGCCACGGCCGGCGTCCTCGCGCCAAGCCCCTCAGCCGGTCGTACAACTCCGCCGGCAGGCCCCGCACGCGTTGGCAGCGGTGGAGACCGGCACCGCGCTGATCCACGCGAGCAGGTCGGCGCGGCCGGAGCCGACGCGGGTGCGGATGCGGACGAGAACCTGCTGCCGGACGTGCCGGCGGCGTCTTTCCCGCACCGCGATGCGTGTCGGGTGCGTGCCGCAACGCCGGAGGCCCTCCCGCCGGATCGACGGAAGAGCCTCTGACCTGCATCTTCAGGGTGGGCGCAGACGGTTTCGAACCGCCGACATCCGCCTTGTAAGGGCGGCGCTCTACCGCTGAGCTATGCGCCCTCGTCGAAGTGGGCCGGCATGGCCGGTCACAGGACGAGTGGACAGACTACCTGGTCCGCGGAGTGCTTCGCCGCCCCCTTCCGGAGGGCGGACGGGACGGGGGGTGCCGGGCGGGGCGGGTGATCGGCAAGAATGGCGGGAAGGAAGTGGCAGGACGGATACGGAGCAGGGAGCGTGCGGTGAGCAGTGGCGGTGGTCGGGGCGGCTGGTGGGGCGGCGGCCGTCGGGACGGCGCCCGCGCCGACGCCAGGGCGGCCCGGGAGGCCGCCCAGGAGTCGTTCTACGAACTGGACTCGGCCCAGCGGGACGCGCTGCTCGCGGTGGAGACCGTGAAGTCGGCGGGCGAGCCCGCCACCGCCCGCCGGGTGGAGCAGGACTTCGCCGAGCTGACCGCCCGGATCGACCAGGTCACCGTGGCCTACCTCAGCGCGCTGGACTCCGTCGACCTGGAGTCCGCCGAGGCCGACCCGGGCGCCGTCGCCCGGGCCAGGCAGCAGCTCGACCAGGCCAAGCGCGAGCTGGACGCCAAGCGCGCCGAGCTGGGTGCCTTCGTCGGCCGCCTGCAGCCGGTCGTGGAGCACGCCGAGGCCCAGTTGATCCGGGTCACGCCCGCCGTCGAACGGGCCAAGCAGGCGCTGCTGGCGGCGACCACCGCCCTGGAGCAGGTCCGCGGCGCGGGCCTGCGCGCGGACGACCTGGCGACCCGGCTGGCCGAGCTCGCGCCCGAGCTGACCAGGCTGAACCAGGGCGTCTCCCAGCACGGCGTGCCCGCCACCCTGCAGCGCGCCGAGGACGTCGCCCGGCGGGCCGAGGCGGTCCGCACCGAGGCCGCGCAGCTCCCGGAGCGGGCCGCCGAGATCGACCGCCGGGTGGCCTCGCTGCGCACCCGCATCGACGCCCTGGAGAACCGGGCCCACACCGTGGACCCGGCGCTCAGCGAACTGCGCCGCCGGTTCTCCACCGCCTGCTGGCAGGACCTCCAGCGGGTGCCCGCGCAGACCGAGGACGCGGTGCGCACCGCCCGCGCCAAGCTGACCGAGGCCGGCCGGGCCCGTGACGAGCAGCGCTGGGCGGACGCGACGGCGGCGATCGGCACCGTGCGCGCCCTGCTGGACACCGCCGGGGGCGCGGTCACCGCGGTCAACGACCGGCTCCAGCAGCTCAACGAGGTGCAGCACGACCCGAACCGCGAGATCGAGCGCGCCCGGTTCGCCCTCCGCGACGCGCAGCGCCTCGCGATGGCCGGCCGACAGGCCCCCGACCCGCGGCACGCCGGGCCGCTGGATGCCGCGGTGGGGCGGCTGGACCGGGCAGTGGCCGCGCTGGAGGAGTCCGGCCGGCACCCCGACTACTGGCGTTTCCTGACCGAGCTGGCCGCCGTCCGGGAGACCGCGGCCGAGGTGGTCTCGCTGATCCGCGGGCCCCGCTGATCCGCGACCGCTGAACCGCGACCGCTGAACCGGCCCTCGGTACCCTGCTCGGTATGCCTCGCTACGACTTCCGCTGCCGCTCCTGCGGAGCCACCTTCGAACTCAACCGCCCGATGGCCCGGGCCAACGACCCGGCCACCTGCCCCGAGGGCCACCCCGACACCGTCAAGCTGCTGTCCACCGTCGCCGTCACCGGCACGGGTGCCTCCGCGCCGGCCCCCGCCGGCGGGGGCGGGGGCGGCGGCTGCTGCGGTGGGGGCTGCTGCGGCTGAGCGCCCTCAGGGGCCCGGGGAGCGGCGGGGCCGTGCTGCGCAGTGGCCCCTTCAGGGGCCCGGGGAACGGCGGGGCCGAGCTGCTGACGGCCGGAGCCCGTCGAAGGTCCGTGCTGCTGCGTCGTAGTAACAGAACCCGAAGCGACGGCACGCAACGGCAGTGAACCCGCAGCAGCCTGGGCCTCGCCGTTCCCCGAGCCCCTGATTTCGCTCTCGTGAGCCCCCCGGTGGCACCAGCGGGGCTCAGGCGACGTGCTTGAGCACCTGCCGGAGGATCTCCTCCCCCGCGCCGACGCCGGTCTCGGTCAGCGCGGTGACCCCCGGCGCCGTCCAGCCGGTCTCGGCGAGTTCGCCGTGGCCGGGCCGCCAGGCCAGGTCCGCGGCGAGGAGGAGTTCGGCGTCGAGCAGCGAGTCGCCGGCCGCCAGGACGGTCGTGGCGCCGGTGCGCCGCCGCACCTCGTCCAGCGCGGCGCCCTTGGAGAGCGGGGCGGGGACGGCGTAGACCTTGCGGCCCTGGAGGGAGACCGTCCAGCCGCGCTCGGCGCACCAGGCGGTGAGGTCGTCGATCCAGCCGGGTGGGAGTTCGGCGCGCTCGACGACCAGGTAGGCGAAGAGCTCGTCGGCGACGCGCCGCTTGTGGGTCCACTCCGGGTCGGCGGTCAGCGCGAGGTGTTCGACGACCTGGGCGAGCGGGGCGCTGCGCTCCTCGAGGCGGGTGCGGACCTGGTGCTGCCAGTCCCGGTCGGGGAGGCCGTCGACCAGCAGGTGGCCGCCGTTGGCGCAGACCGCGTACGGGGGGATCCAGTCGGCGGTGGGGCCGGGGAGGTGGATCCGCTCGTACTGGGCGCGGGTGCGGGTGGTGACGGGGACGACCGGGGCGAGGGCCGCGATCTCGGCGAGCAGGGCGGCGGCCTGCTCGGTCATGAAGGAGAGCGCCTTGCCGTCGTGCACCTCCACCGCGAGCAGCCGTGGGGCGAGCCGGTCGGGCACGTCCAGGCCGAGGGCGCGGTTGGAGTAGACGAGGGTGCGGTCGAGGTCGCTGGCGACCAGGAACTGCGGCACGGGCGGGGTCTCCTTCGTTCGGGGGCGGGGGTCAGGTGTGGACGGCGGTGCCGTCCGCGCCGGTGGCGCCGCGGGTGTAGCGCGGGTGGATCAGGCCGACGCAGGTGTACGGCAGGTCGTCGGTCTCCTCGACCGGGACGCCGCGTTGCTCGGCCAGCAGCCGAATGTGGTCGAGGTCGGCTCCGGCGCCGCGGCGGGCCAGGATCCGCCAGGGGACGCGGCGCAGCAGGACGCGGGTGGTCTCGCCGACGCCGGGCTTGACCAGGTTGACGCTGTCGATGCCGTACTCGGCGCTGATCCGCTCGACGGCGGCCCAGCCCTCCCAGGTGGGGGCGCGGTCGGCGGTGGCGAGCCGGGCGGTCTCGGCGGCGACGGCGTCGGCGACGGCCGGGAAGGCGGCGGCGACGGTGTCGACGAAGTGGCGGGAGACGTCGGCCCCGGCGAGCTCGCGGTAGAACTTGGCGCCGTGGAACTCGTCCGGTCCGGTGAGGTCGGCGCGCAGCACGGTGCGGGAGACCAGGCCGGAGACGGTGGAGTTGAGGCAGGCGGAGGGGATCAGGAAGTCGTCCCGGGTGCCGTAGGTGCGCACGCAGCCGCCGGGGTCGGCGAGGACGGCGAGTTCGGGGTCGAAGCCGGTGCCGGCCAGGGCCTGTTCGAGCTCGCGGGTGATGGCGCCCTTGCCCGTCCAGCCGTCGACGAAGACCACGTCGGCGGGGCGGTGGTGGGCGGCGAGGTGGCGCAGGGCGACCTGGTCGATGCCGCGGCCGCGGACGATGGAGACGGTGTAGTGCGGCACGTCGAGGCCGTGGGCGTGGGCGAGCCAGCGGCGGATCAGGACGCCGACGGGGGTGCCGGCCCGGGCGAGCGAGGCGAGCACCAGGTGCGGGCCGCGTTCGCGCAGCAGCGTCTCGGCGACGGTGCCGACGGCGGTGGCCAGCCGGGTCGCCGAGGCGTCCAGCGCGCTGTGGAAGAGCTGCTGGTAGGCGTCGCTGGGCTGGTACTCGACGGGCAGCGACTCGGCGTAGTGGGCGCCGCCGGACTGCACGGCCTCCTCGCGCTCCTCGGTGGGCGCTTCGAGGTGGACGTCCGAGAGGTCCTTGAGCAGCCAGGTGACGTCGGCGGCCGGGTAGCTGGAGAAGGCCGGGCCGTGCAGCGGGCGGGTGGTGGGCGGGGCGGTGCGTGCGGTCATGCGGGTGCCTTCGACGGGTACGGGGTCATGCTCGGGCAGCGGGGCGTCCGGCGGGTGGCGCGGGGCGGTACGACGGGAGAACGGCGAGCACCACCCGGTCGGTGGCGGTGCGCAGGGCGGGCAGCAGGGCGCCGGGGCCGTGGTGCAGGGCGGGGGTGTCGGCGGGGTCGTCGACGACCAGGACGACGGTGTCGAAGCGGCGGGCGGGGTCGGCGCCGGGGGCGACGTTGTAGGCGTAGCGCTCGGTGGAGCGGTCGGCCGGGTCGTCGTGGGCGGTGAAGGCGAGCCGGGTGCGGATGGCGTAGCCGGGGTCGTCGAGGGCGAACACCGGGGAGCGGGTGGTGGTGGAGAAGCGCACCTCGGCGTCGGGCAGGGCGTGCTGGAGGGCTTCGGCGAGCCGCAGCGGGGCGTACATCAGCTCTTCGCAGCCGAGCACCAGGACCCGGCCGGGGCGGGGGCCGACGGCGGCGGCGAGGTGGGCGCCGAGGGCGGGCAGGGCGGCGTCGAGGCGGCGGCGGTGGGCGGGGGTGAAGCCGTGCCGGCCGCCGTCGGGCAGGTCGGCGGGCCAGGGCAGGTCCGTCCTGGTCAGGGTGCCGGGCGGGCCGGCGGGGGGCGGTGGGGCGGGGGCGGCCGCGATCAGTTCGCGGGCCCGCTCCAGGACGCCGTCGGGAAGTTCGACGCCGCCGGCGGCGGTGGCGACCAGGTCGAGGCGGGCGCCGAGCCCGGCGGCGGCGGCGCGCAGGCGCTCGCGGTCGGCGGGGGTGCGCAGGTCGACCAGGGCGACGGCGACGTACCGCTCGCGGGGGTGGGCGGCGTGCAGGGCGCGGATGGTGTTGATGACGGTGGTGCCGGTGGAGAACTCGTCGTCGACCAGGACCAGCGGGCCGTCGCCGGCCAGCAGCAGCGGGTCCTCCGGGAGCAGCAGGTGGCTGGTGGCGTGCGAGTGCTCCTCCTCGAAGCCGCCGAGCGGGGCGACGCCGGGGACGGGCCGCCGGGTGGAGTGCAGGTAGGGGGCGTCGAGCCCGTCGGCGACGCTGTGGCCGAGGGCGGTGGCGGTCTCGGCGTAGCCGAGCACGACGGCGCGCGCGGCGTCCTCCGGGCCGAGCAGGTCGGCGACCCGGCGGCCGAGGTCGAGCCCGGCGCCGTGCACCGTCGCGGGCCGCTGCGGGACGTGCTTGCCCAGCACCCGGGAGACCAGCAGGTGGGCGCGCTTGGGGTTGACCCGCAGGGCGAGGCCGATCAGCCCGGTCAGTTCGGGCCCGCCGGTCAGGCGCAGGCCGAGCCGGTCGGTGACCCACTGGCCCGTCCAGGGGTCGGCCCCGACGGGCCCGGGGGCGGCGGTGTCGGTGGTGTCGGCGGTCATCGGGGCTCCTCTCGACGTGCAAGGCGGTGCGGAAGCGGTGGGCGGGCGGTACGGGGGCGGTGCGGGTGGTGCCAGTGGGACGGACGCGAACGCACGGCCGTGCGGTTCGCTGTCGAGCGTACGGGGCGCGCCGGGGCCCCCGGATCGGTCGACCGGCCAGGAAGGCGGCACCGTTCGACCGGCCGGCCCATCGGCCGATCGGTTGACCCACCGTCAACAACCGCGTCCGCGCCATCAGCGGCCGCGTCCGCGTGGACCGTTCAGCCGATGCAGGCCGACAGCAGCTCCGCGAAGGTGACCTCGGGCCGGGCGACGCCGAACACCTCGGCGCGCAGCAGCACCCGCTCGGCCCAGGCCCGGTGCGGCTTGGCCTCGTTCATCTTGTTGGTGTAGGCGGAGCGGCTGACCCCGCCGCCGCCGCGGTGCTGCTGCAGGATGTCCTGCGCGTCGCACAGCTCCTCGTGGGTGACCACGGACAGCGCGTGCACGGCGGCGACGTGGCTGGGGTGGATGCAGGTCTTGCCGAGCAGCCCGTTGGCCCGGTCGAGTTCGATCTCCCGGATCAGCCCGTCCAGGTCGTGCTCGATCAGCCGCTGGCGGACCCGGTCGGCGGGCGGGATGACCTCGGCGAACGGGGTGCGGCGCAGCTGGGGCTTGAACATCCGCTCCTGGAGCGGGAAGTACTCCCAGACCGGCCCGGTGACGGTGTGCCCGGTGCCGTCGGCCCGGCCGAGCACGTTGACCACGTCCCCGATCACGCCGGCCACCAGGGCGACGTCGTAGGCGGTCAGGTCGGGCGAGCGGCGCAGACCGTACGCGGAGCACAGGTCGGTGACGCCGAGCCGGACGGCGAGGACGCGTTCGCGGTGCTTGTCGAGCAGCCGGGCGATGCCGTGCAGCTGCTCGCGGCGGCTCTCCAGGTGGGCGAGTTCGGGGGACTCGAGCACCGGCATGACGAACAGCCGCTGCCCGGTGCGCTCCTCGGCGCCGGTCAGCGCCTCCAGGAAGGGCAGGCCGCTGTCCTCGGTGAACTTGGGCACCACGAAGCCGCTGAGCAGGCGCAGCGCGGGGCCGAGGCGTTCGGTCAGGTCGGTGATCTGCTCGGCGGCCCGGACCCGGACGAACAGCAGCGGCAGTTCGTCCCCGGCGTCCTGTCCGGCGAGTTCGGTGAGCTGGTCGACGAGGTTGCGCTCGGCGCCGTCGACCTCGTGGTCGGCGATCGCGTCCTCCAGGCAGAGCACCATGGAGACCACGCCGCGGGCGGCCTGCTTGCGGACGTCGCGGGCCAGGGTGGGCCGGGTGGCGGGGCTGTAGAGCGTGGCGCCGAGCGCGGTGGCGAGGACGGAGGCGTCGCTGTCGCGGTCGAAGGCGGCGGGCTGCTCGTGAAAGAGCCGGCTGCGGACGTCGTCCGCGAGATGCCCGAAGTGGCGCAAGGTGCTCTCCCGCTGTGGTCTGGTGGGCCCGCCGTCGGCGGGGGACGGCTGACGCCTCTCTCCTTGGGACGGTCGGCGCGGCCGGAAAGTTCGCGGGAGCGCCGGCGCCGTCGCGGGTGGGGAGCACCGGGGCCGTTGGCCGCTTATCGTACGGCCGTATGACCTCGGCGAAAGAGTTCGAAACATCGAATTCTCGCAAGTTTGTCAGCCGCGTCACCGAGCGGGCGCGCCGATGCCGCGCCCCGCGTTGTCCCGGGCCCCCGGCAGGCGGCAGGATGGTGCGCCATGACGCACGTGATGGCGAAGGGCGCCAACATCCCGCTGACGGCCGCCGCCGTCCGTGCCGTCCTGCGGTGGACGGACACCCCGGGCATCCCGGACGTGGACGCCTCGGCCCTGCTGCTGGGCGACCGGGGCAAGGTCCGCGACGACTCGGACTTCGTGTTCTACAACCAGCCGCGGCACCCGTCCGGCCTGGTCCGCCACCTGCCCAAGCAGGTCGTGGACGGGGCGGTGCTGGACGGGCTGGAGATCGACCTGGAGCAGCTGCCGCCCGAGGTCGACCGGGTGGTGCTGGCCGGTTCGGCGGAGGGCGGCGCCTTCCCCGCGGTGCCCGACCTGCGGGTGCTGCTGTTCGACGCGGCCGCGCCCGCCGGGGCGGCCGCGCTGGCCGAGTTCGCGGTGGACGAGCACGAGCAGGTGACCGCGCTGGTCGCCGCCGAGCTCTACCGCCGGGCGGGCGGCTGGAAGTTCCGCGCGGTCGGCCAGGGCTACGTGGACGGGCTGGTCGCGCTGGCCACCGACTTCGGCATCGCGGTCGAGGACGACGCGGACGCGGACCGGAGCGGCTCCGCCGTCGACCTGACCGACCACAGCGGGGACCCGCGCGTCCCCGCCCGTGCCCCGCAGCCGGAGCCGGACCCGGTCCCGGACCCGGAGCCCCGGTCCGAGCAGCGGTCGCAGCCCGCGCCGTTCCCGGCCGACGAGGACGACTGGACGATCGCCCCGGCCACCCCGCTGCCCGCCGCCCCGGTCGCCGAACCGCCCGCGCCGGCGGCCCCGCCGGCCCCCGTGGCCCAGCCCGCCCAGCCGCCCGCCGCGCCGGCCACCGCCCCGCCGCCCCCGCCCGCGCTGCCGCCGACCGTGCACCAGGGCGGGTACGGCTACCCCCAGCCCCAGCCGGGCGGCTACGGCTACCCCCAGCAGCCCCCGGCCCAGCCCCAGCCCCAGCCCGGCGGCTACGGCTACCCGCAGCCCGCCGCCGCCCCGGGGTACGGCTACCCGCCACCGCCGCCCCCGGCCCAGCCGCAGGCCCAGGGCTACGGCTACCCGCAGCAGCAGCAGCCGCAACAGCCCCAGCCCCCGCAGCAGCAGTCCGGCCCGCCGTTCGCACTGCCGCCGCAGGGCCCGCAGTTCCAGCCCCGCTAGGCCCGCACCCGCCGGGCCCGCACCCCCTAGGCCCGCGTCCGCCGGGCCCGCACCCGGTCGGCGCGCCGGACCGCCCGGCGCGTCAACTCGCGGGCCCGGAGGGCGACTTGTAGCCGCGCTCCCACTGCATGCCGAAGCCGTACAGCCGGTCCAGGTCGGACTGGAAGCCGTGCACGTACCGCACTTCGCGGCGGATCGTCAGCTTGCCCTCGCCGTCGTTCTCGATCAGCACCACCGCGCAGGAGCGGGCCGCCGGGGCGCGCTCGTCGAGCTTGATCTCGATCCGCGGGCCGCTCTGCGGGACGATGGTGACCACCGCGTGGGTGCGGTCGAAGGCCGGGGTGTCGTCGTAGATGTAGACGAAGATCAGCAGCCGCTTGAACCGGTCCTTCTTCTCCAGGTTGATGTGCATGGTCTCGCCGGAGGGCGCGCCGGACACGTCGTCGCCGGAGAGCTTGATGTACGGCGGCTTGTTGAGGTCGCCGAAGAGCCGGCCGAGCGGCTGCACCACGCCCCGGGTGCCGTCGGCGAGTTCGTACATGCAGGCCAGGTCGAGGTCGACGCTGACCGGCGCGGACCCGGTGTCGGCCGTCGCCAGCGGGCGCAGGATCCGCGGGTCGAAGAAGCGGCGCAGCGCGCCGCCCACGGTGGGGCGGTCGGCGGTGAGGGTCGACCAGTGCAGGTTGATGTACAGGTAGCCGGTGGTGGCCGCCGAGCCGGTGATGGCGTGGTGCGGCTGGGACTTGGTCAGCGTGACCTTGAACTGCCCTCCGGTGTCGAAGCTGTCGCCGCGGTCCCCCTTCAGGAACTCCCACACCGAGACCATCGTGTCCTCCCCCAGCACCGGCTACCGTCCTCGCCTCTCCAATACCCACCCGGAGGGCCCTGAGTCAACGTCAACCCTCCGGCGCGCCCCGCTGGCAGAGGGTTCGTCACTCCCGTACGATGCCCGCTCCCCGGACGCGATATCGTCTCTCCGCACAGGTGTACCGTGCGTCACCTCTCTTCCCCCTGCCCTGCGGAAAGCCGAGGCCCTCCCCGCGATGAACCTCTCCTCCATACAGCTGGTCTGGGCCGTGGTAGGCGGTGCAGCCCTGCTGTTCACCGCCATCCTGGTGGCCTTCCTGCGCTTCAAGAACAACAAGTCGACCGACAGCACCTCGTCCGGCGACTCGTGGGAGCGCAGCGAGGAGCGCCGCCGCCGCAAGGAGGCCATCTACGGCGGCGCCTCGTACGTGCTGCTGTTCTGCTGCGCCGGCGTGGCCGCCGCGCTGTCCTTCCACGGCCTGGTCGGCTTCGGCCAGCAGAACCTGAACCTGTCGGGCGGCTGGGAGTACCTGGTGCCGTTCGGCCTGGACGGCGCGGCCATGTTCTGCTCGGTGCTCGCCGTCCGCGAGGCCAGCCACGGTGACGCCGCGCTCGGTTCGCGCATGCTGGTGTGGCTGTTCGCGGTCGCCTCGGCCTGGTTCAACTGGGTGCACGCGCCGCGCGGCGGTGCGCACGACGGCGCCCCGCAGTTCTTCGCCGGCATGTCGATCTCGGCGGCCGTGCTCTTCGACCGGGCGCTCAAGCAGACCCGCCGGGCGGCGCTGCGCGAGCAGGGCCTGGTGCCCCGCCCGCTGCCGCAGATCCGGGTGGTCCGCTGGCTGCGCGCCCCGCGCGAGACCTACGCGGCCTGGTCGCTGATGCTGCTGGAGAACGTGCGCAGCCTGGACGAGGCCGTCGAGGAGGTGCGCGAGGAGCGCCAGGCGAAGATGGACGCGAAGCTGCGCGCCCGCAGCGCCGACCGCCGCGAGCGGGCCGAGCTGAAGGCGATCGCCCGCCAGGGCGGCGTGCTGGCCCGCGCCCGGCACTCCCGCCAGGTGCCCGCGCTGGCCGCGGCCGGCAGCGACGCGTCCTCCGCAACGGAGCCTGCCCTAGCCGCCGAGGAGACCACCCTCGACCGGGTCAGCGCCTCGGCCCTGGAGCCCGCCGCCCTGAACGCCGGCCGCCGCCCCCGCGCCGCCGTCGAGTCCACCGGCAGCAGCTCCTCCTCGTCGTCGTCCTCGTCCTCGTCCTCGTCCTACTCGTCGAGCGGCAGCAGCTCCTCCTCGTACAGCTCCTCGTACGGGTCCTCGTACTCCTCCAGCGTCGACCTGACGATGGACGAGGACACCCTGTCGATGCCGAAGCTGGACTCGCTGGAGCGCAAGCTCCGGGCGATCGAGCAGCAGCTCGGCTGACCCGGGCCACGGGCCGAGAAGACCGAAGAGCCGCGCCCGCCGGGGAACTCCCCTGGCGGG
>NZ_JBHUWH010000053.1:0-27315 GCF_042670125.1 Kitasatospora sp. NPDC057198
GTCCCGAGCACGAGGCTCGGGACCGGGCGGCCCGTTCGTTCACGCGGGGTGGTTCAGGAGCACGGGCCGTCGTCGGCCCACACGCCCCACTGGCCGCTGGCGGACGGGTTCTCGTTCAGGGTCCACCACTTGGCGTGGTAGTTGTGGCCGTTGTAGCTGACCTTGTTGTTCGCCACGTAGGTGGTGGAGGCGGACCAGGCCGGGCTGCAGGTGCCGGTGCCGGTGCTCGGGGAGGAGCTGGTCCCGGTGCTCGGCGAGGTGCTGTTGGTCGGCGACGGGGAGCTGCTGGTGGGCGGGGTCGCACCGGCGAACTTCACCGTGTACTTGGTGAAGTCCCAGTCGTTCTGGGCGACGCTGGAGCAGGCTCCGGACAGGCCGGGGTCGACCGTGCCGGGGCACTGCCGGTCGCGGTTGACGGACCAGTAGGTGTAGCGGGCCAGCTTGTGCGCGGTGGCGAAGTCCAGCACGGTCTGGAAGTCGGCCTGCCGGAAGTACTCGGCGGCGTCGGTGCGGCCGTTCATCATCGACACGCCCTCGTGGGCGTACGCGGTGGCCTCGCTCCAGCCGAAGGTGTTCTGCAGGATCTGGTTGAACTTCACCAGCGCGTCGGTCTGCGCCGCCGCCCCGCTGAAGCCGCCGTCGAACGGCATGATCGAGTAGTTGTTCGGCGTGAAGCCCTGGGAGAACGTACCATCCTTGCACCTTGTTCCCGACCTGCGGAAATACTCCAAGATGCATGGAGCTAAGCCATCGGGGAACGCATCGCCCTCCTGGGAGAACAACGCAAGCTGGGCAGTGCGTTGACCCTCTTCGCTGGAGGTAGGGGAGGGTGCAAAGTCAGGGCACCGTAGTGCGGCCGGGGTACTCGCCGACCTCCATCCAGACCGTCTTCGTCCGGGACGAGTAGCCGTAGGCGGTGCCCACGGACAGGACCGGCCCCGTGGCTGCCTCGATGAACGGATCACCCGTTGTCTGCCAGTGGAGGCGGTACCCGCCCTCGTCCAAGCGGGTCAGCCCTATCTCCTGGCGTGTGATGCCGTTCAACAGCCTGGCCACCGTGAACGCCCACATGTCCGCGTTCAATTGCTCTCCAGGTGGAAGGCCCCCGCCCTGGCGCCTCGGGGGGACGCGCGGGCGGGGGCCGTGCCCGCCGGAGGGGGGAGGCCGGCGGGGGTTCGGGATGGTCAGTGGGTTTCGTAGACCTGGATGTCGAAGGAGACGCCCCTTCGCCAGATCTCCGTGGTGCGTCGGGCACCGATGCGGGCGTAAACGAGCTTGCCGAGGTCGTGCTCGTCCCGGGGCTTCCGGTGGTACCGGAAGTTGGTGAACAGGTAGACGGTCAGGGCGAGAAGGAGGAAGGGGTGTTCCACGCGGGTGCTCCGGGAGGGTGGGCGCAGGCTGTCTACGACAGGTGGGCGGTGTAGGTCGGGAATCCGGCGTGCTGGCCGGTCGGGACGAATCCCACCTTGGTCAGGACGCGGCCGGAAGCGGGGTTGTCGGGGTGGTGGCGGGCGTGTACCCGGGAGACGCCGAGGCGTCGGGCGAGGTCGAGCAGGTGGCGGACGGCGTGGGTGGCGTACCCCCGGCCCCAGGCGTCGGACCGTAGGAGGTAGCTGACGGCGGCAGTGTCGGCGGAGCGCTGGTGCAGGGTGGCGGTGCCGACGAGTTCGCCGTCGGCGGTGATGCCCAGCACGTGGTCGCGGGGCAGCCCGGCGGGAGGTGCGAGCGCCTGGCGGACGCGGAAGACCGCTTCCGTGTGCTCCATCGGCGGGCGGCCCAGGTACCGCACCGCCTCGGCGGTGTAGATGCCGGGCAGGGCTCGGGCATCACCGAGCACCAGTTCCCGTAACTCGACCATCAGCGGCCCGCCTCGTGCAGAGCAGTGAGCTGGTCGGCGAGTTCGGTGGCCAGCGGACGGTCCTTCGCGTCGCCAAGCAGCACGGGCTTGAGCACCTGCTGAAGCTCGGGCCAGACCTCGCTGTCGGCGAGCGGGACGGCCCGTTCCCCGATGGCTTCGAGCAGCGCGGCCGGGCCGATGCTCTGCCGGTCGATGCCCGCGGCTTCGTAGTCCAGCGGCCAGTCTCCGGTGGCGCAGGTCCACAGGGAGGCGGCGAGGGCGTACACGTCGGACATGAAGGTGGTCAGCACGGGCTGGCCGCCTGCCGTGATCTCGGCGGCCAGCTCGGGCGCGGTGAGGTGCACCATCGTGCCCCGGAACGCCGTCCAGGGCGTTTCGCCGAGCTGGCGGGACCAGGCGAAGTCGATCAGCCGCACCCCGCCTTCGGTGTGGATGGCGTGGGCGGGCTGGAGGTCGCCGTGAATCCAGCCGAGGCCGTGCAGATCCGCGACGGCCCGGGCGACCTGGACGGCACTGGCCAGGGCCTCGGAGCGGGTGGCGTCGCGGCCGGCGCGTACGGACCGGAACTGGTGCCAGGTGCTCGGTCCCTCCTCCCAGCGGGTGACGTACCAGACCCCGCCGTCGAACCGGCCGACGGCCACCTCGTAGCCGGGCAACCGGTCCAGCACGGACGCCTCGCGGGCGGTGACCTCGG
The DNA here is from genome assembly GCF_042670125.1 of Kitasatospora sp. NPDC057198. NCBI lineage: Bacteria > Bacillati > Actinomycetota > Actinomycetes > Kitasatosporales > Streptomycetaceae > Kitasatospora > Kitasatospora sp. NPDC057198. Next base: position 2,553 of record NZ_JBHUWH010000053.1, read on the forward strand.
CGGCCTCCCCGATGCCGAGCTTGATGCTCGCCGCACCGGCCGGGCCGCTGGCCTTCCACACCGCCGAGCCGCGTCGGTCGCTGATCTCCGTCAGCGCGACGGGCCCGCACAGCGCCTCTGCGGCCTTCAAGGCTTCCGCGGCCTCGGCAAGGAACTCGCCCATTCTCGAACTGCCTTCCACTCGCAAGGGATGTGCTCGAAGACGTCCCGGCCGTCGTCCACCGACACGGCCAGGGCCGTGGCGAGGTCGGGCGTCCCCGTGAGGAACTTCGGGTCCAGCGGCCGTACGCCCGCCCGTACCGGCAGGAACGAGAAGGGCGGCGGCGGGATGCTCCGCCCGCTCCGGTCGGTCTCGACCGCGCCCTGCGCGAACTTGCCGAACATGACCCCGACGGGGGCGTACAGGTGCTTCAGCGCCCAGTGCGGCCAGGCCAGCAGCTCCCGGTGGTCCGCGTCCTCGCACTGTCCGAGCAGGACCACGTTCTCGCACACGAGCGTGCCGAACGGCCGTGCCATGAGCGGACGGACCCACTCCGCGGCCTGGACCCCGGCGTGGAACAGCTCCGCTTCCACCGCGTACCGGTGACTGCCCGGGGCGATCTCGTAGACCGTCCAGCCGGTCATGCCGCGCCGGACGGACGGCCGCAGGAACGGGCAGTGCTCGAACAGCCCCGCCAGGTAGGGCCCCACGTCCACGGAGGCGGGGAACTCCGTCCGGGACTCAATGAGGCGGAGCGCCCCGGCGGTCGGCCGGGGCGCCCCGTCGCGTGGTGCGGTGGTCACAGGTAGGACGCCGCCGGGGCCAGGTCGCCGTCGCCCGGGGCGGGCGAGCAGTTCCACTCCGCCCACACCCGTCCGGTGTCGCGGTAGCGGCCGAGGAGTTCGGTGTCCAGGGTGCCGTCGGCGTCGGTGAACCAGACCTCCGGCAGCGGGCCGTACGCCTCGGTGTAGGCGCCCACCCACTCGATCCAGCCCTCGCCCCCGCTCTCCGCGTGGACGAGCCTGCGGCCGGCGTGCTCGGTGGTGAAGGCGTCGTGCGCGGCGGGGGTCTCGGTGAGCTGGTGCCACGCCAGGTCGACGGCCCCGGAGAACATCTGCGGGGCGGACAGGCCGGCGTCGAAGCGCTCACCGGCGATCTTGAAGAACTTGCCCAACTCGGCCAGCGCGGTGCTGGTTTCGATGGTGTTCACGTGCCTCTCCTATCGGGTTGGCGCTGCCCAGCCAGCAGGCTGGGCAGTGGGGCGGTGGTGCTCCGGTTCGGCGACAGTCTCACTGCCGCCGAACCGGAGGTGTGTGGGTGCCAGAGGGCGCGGCGCGGGTGGGCATTGCTCCGGCCGGATGCGATCAGCGCGGTGATCAGGACCAGCAGCACCACCAGTGCCACGGTGTAGGCCACGACGACCGTCTTGGGGGTGGGTGTTCCGCGAGAGGTGCGCTCGGTGGCGGCGCGGTACTCGTCCTGCTCGTCCACGGCGTCTACGCCGACCGCTTCGCGTCGAGCGCGGCTCGCAGCGCGGCGCGGCGGCGGGGGGTTCGAGCCGTGGTGATGCAGTCGTCACAGATGGGGTGGTGGGTGCTCTCGGGGTCGCCCGGGGCTTGGAGCGTCACTCCGATGCAGACCAGCGCGTCCCGGCGGCAGACCCAGCAGTTCCCCGGGCGGTAGCCGTCGGGCCGCTCGAAGTCGTACACGTCGCCGACGAGCCGGAAGGGCGGCGGCGTCTCGCTCAACTCGCCTCCTCCAAGTCGGTCAGCGGGACCAGTTCCGGGTACTCGGCCGCGGAGCTGTCTCGGTCGACCCAGACCCGGCCGCTGAGGTTGCTCGGCGTCGGCGAGATGATTCCCGTCCACCCGCCCGTGCGATGGCGGACCGGGTCGCCCTGGGCCAAGCTGCCGTTCTCGGCCTTCACGGTTGCATCTCTCCAAGTCGTCGGGGTGCCGGCCGCAGGCGCGCGGGCCGGTTGGGGTGCTTACGCCGCGTTCCTTCGGGCCGCGCACTGAGGGCAGACGCACGACGACCGAATGGCGGAGATGTAGATCTCGCCGCTCGGGGACTGAGCAGTCCTCTCCGCCTGGGCTGCCCGGTAGTCGTCCAGGGGCGACCAGCCCGGCGGGAGTGCGTTCTTCTCGTTCTTGCTCGGCCCGGGGTCGATCTCGCGGTACACCCGTGGGGAGGTGCGGCGCGCCATCAGTCAGTCCTCTTGTATGTCTCGGTGAACTTCTCGCTACTCTGCGTCCATGTCCGCCGCCCCGTTCATCAACGACGACGACGATCACGACGCCTGCTGGATCTGCCCCAGCCTCCGTCTCCCGGCCGGGGAGTTCGATGTGCTCGAACGCCCCAGCCGGGAGTACCCGTTCAACCCGGCCGACGGCTTCCGGTACAACCGGGAGGGAGTCCCGGCCTGCGTACACGGCGACCGCATCGGACTTCCTCCCGGCCGGTACGCGAGTGCCGGCCAGGCGGTGCCGGAGACCTAGAACGCGATGGCGTGCTGGCGCCCGCTGCGGCCGAAGCCGATGGAGTCGTACTTCTCCGCGAGGACGGCCAGACGGCGGTCGACCTCGGTCTTGTCGAGCCAGTACCGGGTGGGCGGCTCGGTCTCCCAGGCGGCCACGTACGCGGCGTGGGTGTACTCCCCGCTGGTGTAGTCGGTGTGTTCCTGGTCGGTCTGGTGGATCAGCGTGAAGCCGGTCCGGGCCGCGATGCGGGCGAGGAGCTGCGGCTGCGCGATCATCGCGTGCGTCATCTCGTCCACGGGGACGGGCAGCGGCAGTTCGGCGGCGGTCTCACTGCCGGTCAGCTCGAAGGCCGCAGCCTTGAGCGCGATGGCGCGCAGACCCTCCGCGAACAGCGGGGCCTTGTCCGTGTCGAGGTTCCACTCGCTGATGGTCGGGAACCCGGTGAAGCACTGCCAGTCGCTGGAGTACTCCAGGGTCGCGGACTCGAACGCCGCGAACTCCGGGTCCGCCTGGATCGCCGCCAGGATCGCGCGGGCGCGCTCGCCGACCTGGCTGGCCGAGGGCATGGTGCTGGTGGACATGCTGGTCCTCCTGCTCGGGTTGGGTGCTGCAAAGAGCTTTGCGGCAGGGCATCACCGCGTTCGCGGAAGGCCGATTTGGTACTAGGCTTCCGCTGTCACCGGCGATGCCGTAGTCACAAAGTTACGGGCGGTGAGTGCATGGCTCGACGGACTGCCAGTACGAGTTACCGGACGATTGAGGCCAAGGGGGGCCCCGAATGGCTACTCAGACGCCACCTAGGCGCACCCGGACACTGACTGGCAGTCAGTCTCAGGCCGACCAGGTGCCGGAGGGGGTGATTTCGGGAGTCCTGTTCAAGACGATCCGTGAGCAAATCCCGAGAACCCAGGACGAGTTGGCGGCGGACCTAGGCGTCGACAAGAGCACCGTTCAGGGCTGGGAGTCGGGCCGTCGGCCGCTCTCCTCCACCAAGGCCGGCAACCTGGTGGTGCTGCGCCGGAAGCTGATCCTGCTGGGGGCCCCTACAAGGCTGGTGGACCTGATCAGCCTTGCCATGGACGCGGACTTCGTCCTGGGGGAGATACTGAAGTGCCGCCCTACGGGGGCTGAGGCGCTGGATCACCCGTTGGCGGGGTGGGTGCTCACCCGAGACACCACACACATGATCGGCTGGGCGGTCAGCGGGATTCTGCCCGGCGCGGTTGCTACCGAGCTAAGCCTCCCTGCCCCCCGTAGCGGTCCCATCTCCACAGCGCCGATTCTCGGGCGGGCCATGCGCGAACGCTTCTTCGACAACCTCCAACACGCCGCCGACCTGGTGGAGAGCGGAGGCGAGGAAAGTGCCTTGCTCCGGCGACAGGTCTGGTACTTGTCGTCCTACGATCAGAGCCGCGACGTTGTCGAGTGGTTCGGGGGGATGCAACGGCGGGGCCGGATTCCCTCGGCCGGCTCCGGGTGGTCACCCCGATGGGCCGAGGCCCGATCGGTCGCGGCGGCGCTTGCGAGGCAGGGAGATCCCGAACTGCTCCGGGACTTCATTGCCCGCTCGATCACCGACAACGACGACTTCGAAGCCGCGAACTTGAACTACTGGGCCCACTGGCTCGGGCTCGATCCGCGTCCTCAGACCAGTGATGCCTTCATGGCCGAGCAGGACCGCCCTGCGTGGGACGCTTCCTCGCTGCTGCGTCAGTTCGCTATCAGGCTGGATCGCGCGGGCGAGTACACCGATCTGTACGTCCATTCGATCTGGGCCCTCATGCTCTCGCGGCGCGGCCTCGCTGACGCTGACCCCAGCACAGCCCGCGGCCTGGCCTCACGAGTGCGCGCACTACTCGACAGTGACGGCCTTTCACAACAGTCCCGGCGAGAGTTGGAGTCTTTGCACTACGGTCTGCGGGTAGGGGGCTACAGCAATAACCGATCCAACAGTGAAGGACAGCAATGACGGACGACAAGCAGGCGAGGGGCACCGCTGGCTACCTGTTCGAAGCGGGCATGCTCAAGCGGGCGAAGCGCTCCGGCTGGTGGATCGCGGGTGTCAAAGATCCCGAGACGATCGCTGAACACTCGTTCCGGACGGGCGTTGTCGGCGCGGTGCTCGCCATGATGGAGGGCGCCGATCCTGCCAAGGTCGCCCTGCTGTGCCTTTTCCACGACACCCAGGAGACCCGGGTCAGCGACATCCCCCACATCGGCCGGCGCTACCTTACTGCGGCATCGAACGAGCGCGTCACCGCCGACCAGGTCAGTGCTGCCCACCCGGCCGTTACCGCCGGGGTCCAGGCGATCGTGGAGGAGTACGAGAACGCCGAGAGCCTGGAAGTCACCGTCGCCCACGATGCGGACAAACTGGAGTGCCTGATCCAGGCAGTGGAGTACCGTGAGCAGGGGTACCAGAACGTTCAGCCATGGATCGACAGCAGCCTCGGCAACCTCAAGACGGAGTCGGCCCGCACCCTCGCCAAGGCCGCCCTGACGATGACCTCCCTGGAGTGGCAGAAGGTCTACCTCCCGTAACGCCACTCCCACAGGTCCAAGGTCGAGCCCCCGCTCCCGCAGGCGGGGGTTCGCCGTGCGCGGCGCGCCAGGGAGCGGGGTTGTGGACAGCGGAGTGGTTTATGTCAATATGTCATTTTTATTGGCATTCTAAAAATATCTATACATAAGGCTCTGGGAGTGGGACTCAACCCGAATCGGGCTCCGACACCCGGCATTCCGACAGCCCCGGGGGTGGGGCCTGGTGCCAGCGGCTACGCGGGGGTGGGGCCTGGCGCCACCCGGTACTGCTCCAGTTCGGCCGGCGGCGGGAGCGGGACGGCGATGGACAGTTCGATGGCGGCCACCTGACGGGTGAGGTAGCCCGAGTGCCCGGCGGCGGCTCCCACCCAGGCACCGGCGGTGTCCCTGGGCATCCAGACGCCCCCGCGTTTCTCCACGGTTCCGATCTGTTCGCCCAGGCCGCGCACGACCCGGTAGTGCCCTCTGCGGCCCTCGTAGTCGAGTTCGAAGAGGCGGTCGTCCCAGCGGCCGTTGGGCAGCACGTTGTCCGGGTGAATGGTCAGGGGTGGGTCCTTCCGTCGGGAGGGGTAGGGGTGGGGCCTGGTGCCAGCGGTCGGCGAAGCCGCGGGCGCTCGGCCGGCCGACGGCGGCCGGGGTGGGGCCTGGTGCCCACGCCCCGATCTCGACTCCGTCGGCGAGGAGCTGCCGCAGGGCGGCCTCGGCCTGGTGGCGGTAGGGGTGGCGGGAGATGAAGTGCCCGTTCTCCCGGACCTCGTACATGTCCGAGGCGAAGTCGGTGGTGTTGAGGGTGACGTCCAGGCGGCGGTCGTGGCCGGCACCCGTGACGCTCCAGCGGCCAGCGCTCACCGCGGACCACGTCAGGGCGATGTCCGCCCCGGTGAGGGCGCGTTCGGCGCGCTCGCGCTCGGCCTGGGCGTCGGCGGCGTGCTGGCTCCTTGCCGCCAGCTCGGCCTGGTGCTGCGGCTCGGCGCGCTCGCGCACCCGCTCGGCCTCGGCCCGGCTCTCGGCCCGCCACCGCTCCAGCTCGATGTGCCGCTGGCGGGCGGCCTCCCGACGGCGGGCGACTTCCTGACCACCGGGGAGCGGGGGCAGGGCCTCGGGTTCGTGGCGGGCGGGCCACGGCTCGGCGAGGTCGGCGCGGTGCTGGCGCCAGGCCGTGAGCATGGCGCGGCCGTCGGCGGTGGCCCACACTTCCCCGTGCTCGTCCTGGCGGAGGAACCCGGCAGCGAGCACCAGCTCGACCACGCGGCGGCGCACCCGGCGGCCCTTCGCCCCGAGCCGGGCCCCGGCCGGGACGAGGCGGTAGCCGGTGCCGTCCCACCAGACCCCGCCGTCAGGGTCCTCCCGGGTGGCCGCCGCGACGAGGTCGTACACGCGGGTCGTCCACCCGGACTTCTCGCGGGCCTCCTCGGTGCGCCGGGCGGCGGCGAACCGGCGGAACTCGGCTTCGTGCTCGTCGGCGTGGAGCCGGGCGGCGAACTGGGCGTCGTCGCGGTGGCTGTGTTCGTCGCCGACCTGGGCCGGGCGGCCGGCGTACCGGTCGCCGCAGTCCAGGCACCACACCAGCCACCACTGCACCCGGGCGGTTCCGCCGGGGCCGACCCCGACGGGGCAGGGGTTGCGCAGCCCCCACTCCAGGGCGGTGCCGCCGCCGGGAATCCAGGGGGTGAGGAGGGTGGGCACTGGTGTCTCCTGCCGGTGGTGCGAGGGGGTGGGGCCTGGTGTCAGCGGGACGGCGGTCAGTTGGAGCCGAGGGCGTCCAGCCACGCCCCCGCGTCCATGCCGTCGATGGTCGGGTGGGCGCCGCAGAACCGGACGTCCCGCGGCTCCAGGTTCATGCCGAGCGTCTGCGCGACGTGCAGGACTTCGCGCACGACGAGGCCGCGGAAGGCTGCGACGGCACGGGCCTGGGCGTCGTCGCCGTAGTAGCGGCGGGGCTGGTCGCCGGTCAGCATTCGACCGGCGGGCCCGGACGGCTGCCGCTCGACGGTCCACGTCCCCTTGCTGTCGACGGTGGCGGTGAACTGGACGGTCAACGAGGGCTGGCCGGGCCGGGCCTGCGGGTAGGCGAGGGTGTAGCGGGCGGGGGCGGTGGTGGTGGGCACGGCGCTCTCCGGGCTGGTCAAGGTGGGGTCTGCTGTCAGAGCTGGACGAGCGCGGCGCAGGCCGGGCAGAGCGGGTCGCCGTTGAGCGCCCAGGCGGAGAACAGCGGGGTGTCCGGGTCGCACAGGGCCCGCCGCTCCGACAGCGGGGTGTCCTCGGCGGTGGCGTGCGGGGCGGTGCCGGGGCTGGCGTAGCCGAAGGTCAGGTGCCAGGGCAGGTCCATGACTCGCAGCGGCTCGGGGGTGGCGTGCACGGGTGTTCCTTCGACGGGGACGGGGTGGGGCCTGGTGCCAGCGGGCGGTCAGCCGTGCTCGGTGCTGGTGTGCCGCTTACGGGTCTCGTCCACGTAGGTCTTCACGGTGCTGCGGGTGGTCCACCCGCAGGTGCACTTCGCGGTGGAGTACGCCCGGCCGGGGCAGCCCTCGGTGCGCGGCTTACCGCTGCTGGTGTGCTTGTGCGCGGGCGGGCACTCGGAGCCGTCGGCGTGGTGGTCGGTCCGGGTGGTGCGGGGCTTTGCGGGGGTGCTCGGCTTCGGTCGGCGGGCCGGGACGGGGACGTGCGGCGCGACGGCGGCCATGCGGGCGCGGAGGGCCACCTCGGCCACCGAGTCGTACTCGGCCTCGGTCTGCGCGTCGCCGACGACGACGGGTTCGGCGTGGTCGAACCAGGTCTCCCAGTCGCCCGCGACGATCCGTCCGGCCTCGGCCTCGGCCGCCTCGGGGCTGTTGGCGAGGACGGGCACCACGTGCACGGTGATGACGTCGACGGTGACGATGTACTTGGGCATGCTGCGGCTCTCCTGGACTGCTCGGGGGTGGGGCCTGGGGTCTGGCCGGGCCTCGGCACGGTCCGGACGGGGGTGTCCGGGCCGCACCGGGGCGGGTCAGGCCGCGAGCGCGGTGCTGTTGACGAGCAGGCCGGGCAGACAGTCCTGGAGGAGCGCGGGGACCATCTCGGTGTTGGTGTCGCGGTACCAGCCGAAGCCGGGGGCGGTGGCGATGACGAACGGCTCTCCGCCGTCGGCCGGGACGACCACCCGGAACCGGGCGCGGGTCGCGTTGACGGTCGGGCGGAGCAGGCCGAGAACGCTGGGGTCGGTGTCGCTGGCGACGCCGTACCGGACCCGGCCGTCGGGCTCGGTCCAGCGCTGCCACCCCGTCCCCTTCGTGCGGGTCTTGCTGGGCTTCGTGGCGGGCCGGGGGCCGGGCCCGATCTTCACGGCCCGGCCGGGGCTGCTGAGCGTCGGCAGGCCGAGCGCGAGTTGCACGGCCTTGGAGTGCTTGGCCTGTGCGCCGCGACCGGCCGGGGTCGTGACGCTGACGGTCTCGTGCCCGTTCTCGCGGGGCAGGCGGAGTGTGGTCGTCAGGGTGGTGCTGTTCACGGTGGCGCTGTTCCTTCGGGGGTGCAGGACGGGGTGGGGCCTGGTGCCAGGGATGAGGGCTGGTGCCTACGCGGCCTCGGCGGTGGTGGCGGGCAGCGAGGCGACGAGGGCCCGGAGTACGGCCTCGGCCATGTCGGGGGTGAGGTGGGAGCACGTGATCTCGACGCCGCTGTACTCGGCGCGGCTGACCTTGATCTCCGCGTGCGGCGACCGCCAGGACGTCCCCGCGCCCTGGTTCCACTGAAGGGTGCGGGTGGTGTCCTCGCCCCGGCGCTGGGCCTGCTCGCCGGGTGCCTGGCCGGTGGTGAGCGGCACGGACTTCAACCGGCGGGCGATGGTGGTCACTTCATGCACGCCGGTCAGGTGCCGGTGCTGTCGGGCGCTCATCTCGGCCACCGCCGCATCCAGGACGGGCAGCAGCCGCCGCTGCACGTCGCGGGCGACCTGGGCCGCCGTCTTGGCCCGGGTAACGGTGATGTCCCCGGCCTTCAGGTCGTGGCGGTAGTAGTACGTGCCGCTCGCGGGCAGGACGCCGAGCAGTCCGAAGCGGTCGGGGCGCAGGCGTTCCGGCTGGATCAGGATGCGGGCCTGGTCCTCGGCGCGGACGAGTTCGACGGCCGGGGACCAGTCGGGTATCCGGCGGGGGTCGACGGTCCACTCGTCGGGGCCGAGGGCCTGGACGAGTCCTTCGGCCAGAGCCAGCAGCTCGGTGCGGAGGACGGTCGGCTTGTAGTCGGGGGTGCTCAAGGCGGTGCTGTTCCTTCGGTGGTGCCGGGGGTGGGGCCTGGTGTCAGCGCGAGGTCACGCGGCGAGCGCGTGCAGCAGCTCGGCGTCGCGGACGTCGGGTTCGTGGCCGTGGCTGTAGCCGTCTTCGCGGGCGTCACTCTCGAAGATGTCCAGCGCTTCGGCCTCGGCCTCCTCGGGGCTGTCGGCTTCGACCTCGTACTCGTAGGTCTCGGTGTTGTTGATGCGGACGGTGTACCGGGGCACGGTGGACCTCCTGCGGGTGGTGCGGGCGGGGTGGGGCCGATGCCGGCCGGGGGCGGGGCCTGGTGTCAGCGGCCCTCGTGGGAGATCCACCAGTCGTCGTAGCCGGTGTCGTAGGCGAACCACGCGCCGTCGTCGCCGCTCAACCCGGCGGCTTCGGCCCAAGCCCGGAAGCCCGCGCGGCTGAGCCGACAGCCGCGCAGCTTGCTCGCGTCCTCGGCTCCCTTGCCGTACGCGCGGCTGTCGGGGGTCCACTCGGGCAGGGCCTCCGACAGGTCGACCCACGCGGCCCGGATCACCGGCCGCCACACCACGCGGACGGTGCGGGCGGGGCGGGGCCACTCGACGGTGACGGCTCCGCAGGGGCCGGGGGTGACGGTCGCGCCGTGGTGGAGTGCGTGCCGGGCGAGCCGCTGGGCGAGCGCGAACACGCTGGTGCTCGGTGAGTCGTCCTCGGTGGCGTACGCCCTTGCGCCATTTATGGTGGCGTGGTCGCCGAGCTGCTGGACGAGTTCGGCGTAGGTGTTGCGGTGGTTCACGGTGGCGCTGTTCCTTCGGTGGTGCGGGGAGGGTGGGGCCTGGTGCCAGCCGCCCGGGGTGGGGCCTGGTGTCACCCCGGGCGGGGCCGGTCAGGTGAGCGGGATGCGGCCGACGACGCGGCCGACGGGGTGGGCCCTGGTGTAGTCGGCGCGGGCGGTGTGTCCGGCCTTGCTGAGCCGCCACGCGCCGGGGACGGTTCCGGGGGTGAGGTATCCGGCCTCGGCGAGTCGGGCGGTGGCGATGCCGTCGGGGTCGGCGATGTTGGCCCCGATCCGGTCTCCGAAGACCCAGTGGGACAGGAGCGCGAAGTCCTCGGCGCTGATCAACGGGCGTTCCTCCGGGGTGTGCTCCAACTCGGCAACGAGCGCTTCGAGTTCGGCGGTCAGGGTGAGCAGCAGTTCCCGGCTGTCGTGGGCGCGTTCGTCGTCCAGTTCGTCCACGTCGCCCATGTACTTGTCGGCGGCGGCCTGGTAGGGGGCAGAGGCGTCGTAGGTCGGGATGTCCTCGAACGCGGCTTCCCACGCCTGTTCATTGCGGTAGACGCGGGCAACGAGCGCTTCGAGACGGGCAACGGTGGTGTTCACGGTGGCGCTGTTCCTTCGGTGGTGCGGGGAGGGTGGGGCCTGGTGCCAGCCGTCGCGGCGGCTGAGCCGGTTCTCTGCCGCGCAGATCAGTTCTTCGAGCTGCTGGCCGAACTGCTCGGGGGCGGGGGCCTCGCAGGTGCTGCACGCGGTCTCGGCGTACTCGATGTCCAGCCCGAGGACTGAGAGAGCCGGGGGCAGGGCGCCGTGCGGGTGGACGACCCGCAGGAACACGGGGGCGGTGATCACGAGGGTTCCGCCGCACGGGCAGCGGAGGGCCTGGGGCTCGGCGGTCACAGCACGATCCCCGCAACCTCGCGGGTGCCCCGGGTGACCAGCGCGGCCACGGCCTTGCCGATCTCGTCGTCCGCCGCGTAGCTGCACTGGCCGCAGCGGACGGTGGTGGTGCCGGTGGCGAACCCATCGACGTACACCAGCGGGGTACCGTCGGCCTGCTGGCGGACGCACAGCCACAGGCGGGCGTCGGCCTCCATGAAGTAGCCGCAGAAGCGGCAGGTGTAGACGTCCAGTTCGACGCCGTCGGGGAGTCGGTGCGGGTCGGTGATGGTAGGCATGCTGGCGCTGTTCCTTCGGGGCGGGAGAGGGGGCGGGGCCTGGTGCCTGAGCGGCCACGGCGGGGGCCGGAGAGCGTCCGGCCGCCACCGAAGCGGCTCAGACCTCCGTGCCGGTGAGCGCCGCATCGAACGGAGCCATGGCGGAGGTGATCAGTCGGTCCAGGTGGTCCCCGGCGGCCTGGCCGCACTCCTTGCAACTGACGGTGGAGGACTCGACACCGACCCCGTAGACGTAGACGCCAGGGGTGCCGTCGGGGCGGCGGTAGATCTCGAACCACAGGGGCGCTGCGGCTTCCAGCACTCCGCCGCAGAACTCACAGCCGAACTCGTCCTCGCTGGCGGTGACTTCGGGGTCGGGGAAGTCGGCAACGATCGCGGCGAACTGGTCGGCGGTCTCGTCCGGGGTGTGGTTGGGGTTCGCGGGCATGGCTTCGCTCCGGGGGTGGGGAGGGGGTGGGGTCTGGTGTCTGTGCACCCTTGGCGGGGGCCCGACGGGCGGGCCGGGCCGCCACCAGGGGCGCACGGCTCAGACGGAGCGGAAGACGTAGCCGCCGCTGTGGATGAAGTCGCAGTGCCACGCGATCATGTCCAGGGAGGGACGCCACCCCCGGCAACTCTCCATCGCGGCCCGGTACTCGTCGTCCGTCTCCATCAGCCGGTCGTGGGCGAAGTCCTCCAAGTCGTCCCACTCGCCCTCGTAGGCGTCTTCGAAGGTGTCGACGGCGTACTCGGCGCTGCCGACCAGTGCGGCGTAGGCGGTGAGGGCTTCCAGCTCGGCGACGATTCCGGCATCCTCGGCAAGTTCGGTCAGGTACTCGGCGGTGCGGCTCACGGTGGTTCTCTCTCGGGGCGGTGCGGGGTGCGGGGGCGGGTGGGGCCTGGTGTCAGGCGGCGTCGGGGGCGTCGAACAGCTCGTCCAACAGGAGGTCAAGGCCCCGGGCGAACTCCGGGTCGCGGCGCATGTCGGTGAAGGCGTCGAACAGCGCGTGCACGTCCTCCGGGTGGTCCATCCCGAGCTTGGCCAAGCGCGGCCAGTAACCGGACAGACGGATCATGTCGGCGCGGGTCATGGTGGTACTTCCGTTCTGTGGTGCGGGAGTTGAGAGGTCGGGAGGGGGCGGGGCCTGGTGCCTACGCGGCCCGGCCGTACACGGCGCTGTAGCCCTCTGCGCTACCCCGAACGATGGCGCGGACGTCTTCGCGGTACGCGGCTCCCTGGCGGGTGGCGTAGCCGTCCAGGTAGGGCTGGAGAACAGCCGTGAGCGGTTCGCCGGTGGTCCAGCCGGAGCCGCCCGTCAGGGTCGCGGACGTCCAGTGCACGGGCGGGCAGGATTCCGCCAACGCGCAGTCACGGCACAGTGGTTCGCCGGGTCGGGCGTCCATCGGCGTCAGCCACTCTTGGCAGTCGGAACACTGCGCGTAGCCCATGCCGGACAGGGCCTCTTCGATCATGGTCATGGTGATCTCGCCCGGGGACGGGAAGTCGAGTTCGCGGAGTACGTCCTCGCCATCGACGCCGTCCGGCAGGCCGACGGGCGACCCTTCGATCTCGTCCACCATCGCGGCCCACTCACGGGCGCTGTGGTCGTCGTCGTCCAGCAGGGGGTACCCGGCCAGCGCGTCAGCGATCCGGCGGGCGGCGTCGCTGGCCAGGAACGAGTCGGCGTCGTACATGATCCCGTCGCCGGTCGCGTCCCACAGCGTCCCGCACTCCCCGGCGGCGTCCGCCATGATCCGGCACGCGGCGGCCCAGTTGGACTGTGCGCGGAGCGCTTCCGATTCGTGCTGGTGCCACCCCTCCCCGTCCTCCAGCAGGGCCCCCGTGCCGTCCAGCACCATGCCCATCCGGGCCCATCCGTGGGCATCCGCTTCCGACTCCATGCGGGTCATGAAGTCGTACCGGTGGCAGTGCTGGCCGGTGGCGGAGAGGAGTTCGTCAGTCAGGGTCGCGCTCATGATCAGTTCCTAGCGATGGTGCGGGTCGGGAAGGTCAACGGGCCGTCGTGGCAAGCCAGTTGCAGGCGTACGCGCTGCCCTGGTCGCAGGCGTCCTGCATGCCGGTCGCCCACCCGTCGTTGAAGGCGGCGACCTGCCCGGATTCGGGCGTGGTCGGTTCGGCAGTGGAGTGCCCAACTGCCCACCCTCCAAAGGCAGTTGCGGCCAGCAGGGCAAGGGCGGCCAGGGTGCGGCGGGGGTTCATCGCGGGTTCTCCGGGGGTCGAGTCGGGGCGGTCAACGGGAGCGGCGGTTGCGGCGCGGGCGGCGCGCGGCCTCGGCGCGGTCGCGGTCGTACGGGCTGACCGGCGCGGGGACGTCGGCGGCCGGTTCCGCCACGGCCTCGGACGGCCCCTGTACGGCCCGCTTGACCAGTCCGGGCACCTTGCCCACCCAGTGGGCGAGAAGGGCGGTCAGGAGGGCCGCAGCGAGCCCCCCGCCCCAGTTGCCGGTCTGCCAGGGAGACCCGGCCAGCAGCATGGTCGCCCCCAGGGCGGCGGGGGTGAGGTGCTTACGCATCGTGGTCACTCGTTCCGGTCGGTCGTTCGCTTGCAGGACCAACACTGCGGCACAGGTGCGTTGGTTGTCCAACGCATCTTGCGTGATGGTCGTCACACTATGACGACTCTCGTCCCGCACTTGATCGAAGGGTGCGCGAGTAGGCGAGCGCGAGACAAAAGGCAAGCTCACGGCGGTAGTTGAGGCGCTGATCACAGCGGCGGCTAGGGCTTGACCGGGCGCGAGCCGGGGGGGTACTCCCGCGCGCGTTCCTTCACTGCCCGGGGCGTCATAGCAGCCGAGATCCGATACGAACGCCAGCCGACCCCTTCTTCTAATCCATATACGCAGCGTGACCAGCAGCAATGAACTCAGTGCCACGCACTGATTGCGGAGAGTGAGGCCGCGGGCGTCGGCGGTGTTAACCGCCCCCGCTTAATACATGTGGAGGCCGCTCCGCGCGCGTGCGCGCAAACCGCTGCTGCGGCACCCCGGCCGGCCTCCTCCCGCAGCCCCGCCAGGACACCGCTCCCCGCCGGCACTCTCTCCCCGGCCGAGGTCGAGCACCTGGCGGGGCCCTGCGCTTCAAGGAGGCCCGCCTGTACGCGAGTTCGCGCCGCGTGGCGCCTCTGCCCCCGCACTGGACCCGTCTCCGCCGAGCGGTGATGAACCGCGACGCCTGGCGCTGCCAGCACGTCCGCTACGACACCGGCGAACTGTGCGGTGAGCCCGCGCGCCACTGCGACCACATCGTCCCCGCCTCCGAAGGCGGCTCCGATGACCCCGCCAACCTCCGCGCCCTGTGCGACTGGCACGTGCTCCGCAAGGACTCCGCCGATGCCGGCCGAGCCCGCCGCCGGGCCGCCGCGGACCGCTGGCAGCCCGCCCGAAACCGCCGTCGCCACCCTGGGGAGGTTCGTTGATCGACCCGACCGAGAAGGACGCGGGCAAGATCCGCGCTGCGCTGATCGCCCTGTACGAGACCGAGTTGGACTTGGAGCCGACCGACCTCGCGCTGATCGACGCCGCTGCCCCGATGCTCTCCCGTGCCGCCCAGCTCGACGCCGTGGTGAAGCGCGACGGCCAGATGATTCCCGGCGGCAACCGCGCCGGGATGATGGTCCTTCACCCGGGCATCGCGCAGGCCCAGACCAACCGCACCCAGGCCGCCGGCCACCTCGCCAAGATCCGCGGTGAGGGCGACGGTCCGAAGCGCGGCCACAACGCGCGCGAGGCCGTGGGCGCCCGCTGGGGCAACCGAGTCTGAGAAGGGGGCCGCCGTGGCACGCCGCAAGACCCGGGCCTCCGGCCCCTCGGACGAGTCGCTGCGCATCGCGCGGACGATCGTCTACTACGAGGCGTGCCTCGACCGCGAGGTCCCGCACGCCGTTGCCCGCGAACTGTGGGCCCACGACATGACCACGCCCTTCGCGGCCGGTGAGCACGTCTCCGCTGACGCTGCCCGGCTGCTGGAAGCCCGCGCCCGCCGGGAGGCAGCCCAGCAGTAGGAGGTGGCCGTCCTGACCATCGCCTACGAGCCGGTGCGCACGATCCCGGACGACGTCCCGCACCCGCACTGCACCCTCGCGGGCGAGCTGCTGCGCTGGTCGGCCCACGCCTTCCGGCCGGACTGGAAGTACACCCCCGAGCAGTGCCGCATCCTGGCCCGCTGGTACGAGCTGCGCGACGACGCCGTGCCCGAGGACCCCAACGACCCCGAGACCTGGGGCCGGTCCTTCCGCTGGGAGTCCGGCACGCTGCGCCGCCTGAAGGGCTGGGGCAAGGACCCGAAGATGGCCAGCGTCGCCGCGATGGAGTTCGTCGGCCCGTGCCGCCTGGTTGGCTTCCGTGCCGACGGCTCGCCGATCGGCGGCCCGCCGCAGGAGGCGTGGGTGCAGATCTTCGCCACCGCCGCCGGCCAGAACGTCAACACGATGTCGGCGCTGTCCACGATCTTCAGCCAGGCCGCCATCGACCGCTACGCGATCAAGCTGGGCCAAGAGGTCTGCTACGCCTCGCAGACCGACACCGACGGCCGGCAGTGCCGCCTGGAGGCGAAGGCGTCGAGCTTCCGCGCCGCCGAGGGCGGGCGCCCGTCGTTCGCGCTGCTCAACGAGACCTGGCACTGGGTGGAGGGCAACCACGGCCCCCGCCTCGCGGCCACCATCCGCCCGAACGCGACCAAGGTCGGCGGCCGGACGATGGAGATCACCAACGCCCCGGTGATCGGCGAAGAGTCGGTCGCCGAGGGCACCTGGTACGCCTTCGAGAAGCAGCGCGACGGGATCAACCGCGACGCCGGTATCTACTACGACTCGGTGGAGGCCCCGCCCGGGGTCGACCTCGCCGACGAGCAGCAGCTCCGCGCCGCGATCCTGTGCGCCCGGGGCGACTCGGTCTGGATCAACCCGGACCGCGTGATGAAGGACATCTGGTCGGCGTCCACCACCGAGGACGAGTCCCGCCGGAAGTACCTCAACCAGCTCTCCAGCCACGATGACGCCCTGGTCGACCGCGACACCTGGGACCTGGCCACGGTCGAGCCCGCCGACGGCCTCAAGCCCGGCGAGCGCATCGTCCTCGCCTTCGACGGCGGCAAGACCGACGACTCAACCGCCCTTCTCGCCATGCGAGTTCGGGACAAGCTCGTCCAGAAGATCGCCCTGTGGGAGAAGCCCGACGGCCCGGCTGGCAAGGGCTGGGAAGTCGACGGCACCGAGGTCAACGACATGGTGGCCCACGTCTTCCGGAAGTACACCGTGGTCGGCTTCTTCGCCGACATCGCCGGGTGGGAGTCGTACGTCGCCGACTGGTCGGAGAAGTACGGCAAGCACCTGCTGATCAAGGCGTCCGGCCGTTCCTCGGTCGGCTTCGACATGCGCGGCAACCAGCGCGAGATCACCACCGAGCACATGGCGATGGTGGGTGCGATCGAGACGGTGGCGCTGCCGCACGTGCGCGACTACTCGCTGACCCGCCACACCCTCAACGCCCGCAAGCGCCCGAACAAGTACGGCATCGGCTTCGGCAAGGAGTCGCGCGAGTCGCGGCTCAAGGTCGACTTGTACGCCGCGATGGTCCTCGCCTGGATCGCCCACCGCCGCCTCACCGAGAGCGGCAAGCTCAAGCCCGCCAAGGCCCCCGGCCAGCTACAGACCCGAGGAGGGTTCTGATGTCCCTCCCCGCTGTTCTCCAGCGCGCCCGGCACGCGAAGGGCCTGGTCGACCGCGACCAGGAGCGCCTGGACCTGGTCGACCGCTACGCCCGCGGCCTGCACCGCGCACCGTGGATGCCGGCCAAGGCGAACGCCGAGTTCAAGGACCTGGTCAAGCGCTCCATCGTGAACGTCTCCGCCCTCGCGGTGGAGGCCCCGCTGAACGCGCTGCGCGTACAGGGCTTCCGCAAGCCGGGCAGCGGTGAGAACGCCTACGAGTGGAAGTACTGGCAGAAGAACCGGCTGGACGAGCGGCAGAACGCCGTCCACCGCGCCGCGCTCACCTCCGGGGCCGCGTACGTCGTCGTCACCCCCGACCCGCGCAAGGGCCGTAAGGAACCGCTGATCCGCGCCTACGACGCGATCAGCACGGTGGCCGTCTACGTCGACCCGGCGTGGGACGAGTTCCCCGTGTACGCGCTGCACGTGCCCGAGCAGCAGCCCGACGAGCACCGCACCCTCGCCTTCCTGTGGGACGACGTGGCGAAGTACACCGTCGACCTGGAGGCCGAGCCGGATTCCGCGGTGCTCTCCTCCGAGCCGCACGGCATGAACGTCTGCCCGGTGGTCCGGTTCTCCCCGGCCGTCGACCTGCGGGGCCGCACCCGGGGCCTGGTCGAACCGCTGATCGTCTCGCAGGACCGCCTCAACCAGCAGACCCTTTCGCTGCTGCTCAACGAGCACTGGGGCGCGCACGCGATCCGCTTCGCCACCGGCCTCGCGCCGGCCGAACGCCTCGACCCCGAGACAGGCGACCCGGTCCGCGACCCGGAGACCGGCGAACCTGTCTACGACGTCCCCTCGCTGGACCCCTCGACCCTGCTGATGGCGCCCAACTCGGACGCCAAGTTCGGGCAGCTCCCGGCAATGCCGACCGGCGACCTGCTGGCCTCCCGCCGCCAGACCCTCGAAGAGATCATGGGCCTGGCCGACGTCCCGCCGCACTACCTCGCCGGGTCGAACCTCGTGAACCTCTCGGCCGACGCCCTCGCGGCAGCCGAGACCTCGTTCAAACGGTCCCTCTCCACCCTCCAGGACTCGCTGGGCGAGTCGTGGGAGTCGGTGTTCCGGCTGTGCGCCGTCGCGGCCGGCCGGGGCGAGATCGAGCAGGACGAGAGCCAGGTCGAGTGGGCCGAGAAGGCAACCCGCTCCCTCGCCCAGGCCGCCGACGCGATGGTCAAGCTCATGCAGCAGGGCGTCCCGCTCTCCGTCGCGCTGCGCAAGGTGCCGGGCTTCAGCCAGGCCGATATTGACGAGGCGGTGAAGGCCGCCGAGGAAGCCGCCCGCAAGGCGGAGGCCGCCGAAGCCGAGGCCCTGAAGCAGCAGAAGGAGGCGACGGCCGGTGGCGTGGACGCCAAGAACCGCCGAAATCCTGCGGGCGGTGGCCGCGTACCAGCTCGCGCAGGAGCGGCTGGCCGGTGAGTTCGCCGCCCGCTGGGCGGAGGTGCTGGCCGCCGTCGAAGCCCGCGAGCTCGCGGGCGCGCTGACCGAGCTGGAGACCGTGTACACGGCGGCGATCCGCGAAGCCGCGGCGGCCTCCCGCGTCCTGTCGATCGCCTTCTACCGGCTGGTGCGGGCGCTGGAGACCGGCCGCGTGATCGGCGGCCCCGGCTACCGGCCAGCCGCCTCGCTCGGCTCCCTGTGGGCCGACTTCAACCGTGCCACGGGCAAGCGGACCGGCTCCGGACCGCGCGAGCCTCTGCCCGTGGACACCCGCAATCCCTTCCCCGCCGCCGACCTGGCACGCGAAACCCGCAGGGCCGAGGAGGCGTTCCGCACCGAGGTCACCGACCGCGTCGAGCGCCACGAGCGCGAGCGCGGCCGGCAGGGCTCCGCCGCCCTCGGCGACGCCGAGCTGCTGGCCTGGGAGAAGGAGTTCCTGGACGCACTGCGCACCGGCAGCAGCGGAGCGGGCGGGATGCTCGTCCAGGACGGCGGCCGGGACATGATCCACAACGCGCTGCAGGACGACCCCGGGGCGATCGGCTACTACCGCAAGACCGACAGCTCGCCCTGCTACTTCTGCGCGCTGATGGCCTCCCGGGGCGCGGTCTACAAGTCCCGGTCGACGGCCGCGTTCGGCGCTCACCCGCACTGCCACTGCCAGGCCGTCCCGATCTTCTCCCGCCGCTACCAACTCCCCTCCGAGAACGACACGTTCGCCCGGATGTGGCGCGAGTTCGGGGGCGGGTCGCTGGCCGACTGGCGCACCTACTACCGCAAGACGACGAAGACCTAGGAGAGACGTGCCCGAGACCCCCACCCCCGAGACCCCGACCCCGGCCGAGGCGATCCCCGGCGGCGTGGTGAACCCGGCCACCCCGCCCGCGCCCGAGCCCGAGCAGCCCGAGGCCCCCGCCCAGGAGAGCAGCGAGCAGAGCCCGGCCGCCCCGGCCCCGGTCGAGCCGGACTACAAGGCGCTGTACGAGAAGATGCAGGCCGACCTGGACGCCACCCGCGAGCGCTCCACCGAGGCCGGCGTCGAAGCGGACGAGCTGCGCGCCCAGGTGGCCCAGCTCCAGGAGCAGGCGCTCCGCGACCGGATCGCCGCCGAGTACGCGCTCCCGCCAGTCCTCGCCGCCCTGGTCCAGGGCGCCGACGAGGCCGCCGTGCGCGCGCACGCCGAGCAGCTGGCCGCCGCCGCCGCGCCGAAGCCGCTGCTGGGTGCCGGCGGGCTGACCCCGCACGCCGAGCCCGACCCGTACAAGGGCCTCGCCGAGAAGCTGCGCCAGCGCCGCTACGGCATCTGACCCCCACCCGCCCCACCTGAGCCGCCCTGCCCCTGGGGCGGCTTTCCGTCTCCCCGAGGAACAGCGCCATCTCTCTCAACCCCGCACGTGCCAACGCCTTCCAGAACCCGGACAAGCTGGTCCAGGTGGCCCTGGCCAACCTGAAGGACTCCGTCGTCCTGGCCGGCATGTTCGACCGCCGCCCGGCCGAGCAGTTCGTCAACGCCACCGGCCAGGTCATCAGCATCCGCCGCCCCGCCCGCCTGAAGGGTGCGGAGGAAGCCATCGACGCCAAGCGCAAGTTCAACGACACCACCACCTGGATTCAGTCGGAGAACCTGAACGAGGGCCTGCTCGAAGTCCGGCTGGACACCCACGCCTACTCCGCAGTGGACCTCTCCGACGCCGAGCTGTCGCTCGACCTGCTGTCCTTCGGCGAGCAGGTCATGGTCCCGCAGATCGACACCATCACCGAGCGCCTGGAGCGCAAGGTCGCCACCGCGATGGAGCAGTTCCCGGACGTCGCCACCGCCGCGAAGATCCCGGTCGACCTCACCAAGGCCACCAGCGACGAGGCGGCCGGCCAGATGATCCGCAAGGCGCTCGCCCGCCTGCGCGTCCAGCTCAACAAGGAGAACGTCCCCGCCGAGGGCCGCACCGCCGTGCTCGGCTCCGAGGCCGCGTTCTACCTGCTGAACTCCTCCTCCATCCTCAACGCCGCCGAGCACGCCGACGGCGGCGCGGCCCTGAAGGAGAGCACCCTCGGCCGGGTCCACGGCTTCCGCCTGGTGGAGTCCACCTCGGACACCCTCAACCCGATGGGCATCTACGCCTTCCACCGCTCCGCGATCCAGCTCGTCTCCGGCGCGCCGAACGTCCCGGAGTCCGCCAAGGGCGGCCGGAGCAGCGCCGAGGGCTTCTCCCTGCGCTGGATCAAGGACTACAACTCCGGCGCGGCGATGGAGCGTTCGTTCCTCAGCTCGTACTGGGGCGCCACCCTGGTCACCGACCTGAAGAAGGGCGAGACCGACTGGTCGAAGCCCGCCAACATCGTCAAGGTGCGCGGCATCAAGGTCGCCTTCACCGGCGAGCCGACGCCGCTCGCCCCGGCCGCGTGACGGCAGCCGGGCTGACGGTCGACGCGCTGTTCGCCCGGCTCGGCCGCCCCGCCCCCGAGCCGGACGCTCCGGACTGGGCGCGGGCGTCCGCCGCGATCGAAGACGCCTTCTGGGTGATCCGCGCCCAGGGCCACCCCGCGTGGTCGCCCGAGCGGCACCCACCGGTGATCCGCACCCTGGCCCTGGCCGTCGCCGAACGGCGCTTCCGCAACCCCGAGGGGTACGTGCAGGAGCAGGCCGGAGAGGTGTCCTACCGCATGGCGGACGGCACGCCGGTCGGCCTGGCGCTCACCCGGGGCGAGGTCGCCCTGATCGAGCGGGTGGCCGGCCGGGGCGGCCTTCGCTCCGTCCAGGCCCGCCGCGAGGTCGCCTCGCGCGGCCTGCGCACCGGCTACCCCTTCCCGTCCCCCGAAGACTCCTGGGGGGCCACGTGAGCCTGCTGGAACGGGGCCGCACCCCCGTGACCGTCCACACCGTCCGCTACGTCGATGACGGCTACGGCGACCGCCGGCCGACCGCCGGACCGTCCGCCACCTACGCGGCCTGGGTCGCCCCCGTCGGCGACGCCGCAGGCTGGCGCGCCCCCGTCGGCGCACAGGTCGGCTGGTCCCCGCCGATCCGCCGCAAGATCGTCTTCCCGCCGAACACCGTGATCGACAAGTGGTCCGCCGTGGAGTTCGCCGACGAGGGCGACCCCGGCACCCGCTGGACCGTGGTCGACGCCCCGCGCGCCCACCACGGCGCATCCGACCGCATGCGGTTCGTCACCGTGATCGTGGAGGGAGGCGGCCAGAGTGGCGGAGATCCGTCCTGACCTCGACGCCGTGATAGCCGGTCTCCCCGGCGTGATGGGCGCCCTCAAGCTGGAGGCCGAGGAACGCAAGGCCCGCGTCACCGCGAAGGCCGCGCTGCACATCGACACCGGCGAGTTCATCGCCGGACTGAAGGTGAAGCGGCACGCCAAGGGCTACGCCATCGTCAACGAGGACCCCCTCGCCGCCCACAAGAACTGGGGCGGCTTCAACGAGCGCGCCGGCCGCCACGTCGACGGCATCCACGCGATGGAGGCCGCCCTGTGGTGACCCGCGAGCCGTACCTGATGCCCGACTCCGAACGCCTCGTCCTGGAAGCCCTGCGCACCGTGCTCCCGGAGCACCGCTGCGCGGTCTACCTGCCCACCGACTGGCAGCCCGCGCTGCGGGCCAGCGGCGGCCTGGTGATCGCCCGCCGGGTCGGCGGCGTGATGCGCGACAAGCGCTACGTGGACGAGGGCATGTTCGTCGTCCAGACCTACGCCACCAGCCGCGCCGACGCCTCCCTACTCGCCCGCCGCGCCCGCGCCGGCCTGGTCCGCCTCTGCTTCGAGCAGTTCGGCAACACCGAGGGCTACCTGAGCCGCTTCCGCGAGGCCACCGGCCCGTTCGCCACCACCGACCCGATGACCGAGGCACAACCGGAGTTCTACCGGTTCTCGGCCAACTACATGATCACCACGAGGCCCCGCTAGCGGGCCGGAAAGGAGTCAGCGATGGCTGCTGACGACGCCCCGGTCCTGGTACCGGGCACCGGATACATCTACGTCGCCCCGCCGGGCACCGCGCTACCGGACCTGAGCCAGCCGGGCTTCGACCCGAAGGACAACACCAAGTGGGGCCCCGAGGGCCTGACCTGGAAGTCCATCGGGAACACCTCGCTGGACAACGGCATCGAGATGTCGGTCGACGGCGACGAGCCCGAGGTGCTGGGGAGCTGGCAGAACAAGAGCCTCAAGACCACCGACCCCGGCAAGACCTACGCGGTGACGATCAACCTGTCCGACTTCACCGCGGAGTCCTACAAGCTGTACTACGGCACCGACAAGGGCCTCGACAGCAAGGGCCTGTTCTCCATCCCGACCAGCCCGGCCGCGCAGAACCGCGCGCTGCTGGTCGCCGCCGTGGACGGCACCAAGGCCGTGGTCTGGCACTACCCGAAGACCAGCATCATCGGCGCGGACTCAGTGACGATGGACCCGGCCGCGCTCGGCGAGATGCCGGTGAAGGCCACCGTGGTAGCCCTCAACCAGTCGACCCC
Source organism: Kitasatospora sp. NPDC057198 (assembly GCF_042670125.1). Taxonomy (NCBI): domain Bacteria; kingdom Bacillati; phylum Actinomycetota; class Actinomycetes; order Kitasatosporales; family Streptomycetaceae; genus Kitasatospora; species Kitasatospora sp. NPDC057198. The sequence goes on from NZ_JBHUWH010000053.1 coordinate 25,350, forward strand.
GCTCGGCACCGTGACGCCGGTCTTCGACCTCGACGCCGGACTTCAGCCCGCCGCCTGATCCTCCTTGTCGGAAAGTGCCGGCCGCTCCGGGGACTGGCCGCCCCGCAGCTCCGCCCGCAGCCTGCGGATCGCTCGAATAGCGACGATCATGTCCCCGACGAGCCGTGGAATCCACCGCCTGAGCAACAAGTTGAGGGCCGGAAACAGCACGCCGCCCCCGCCGACAGTGAGGGCCAGCCAACCCGGAACCTGCACTTCACAACTCCTCAGATCTGTGGGCAGATCGGGAGTTGACCTGTTCATAGGCAGGCTCGACCCGACCTACCGCAAGCGATAAGCGAATCGAGACCTGCCGGTGCAGGTTCTCGGAAGGGACGCTGGGGATGTTTTCCGGTGTCCCGAGGCTCTCCGTGGGGAGCCCGTTGATTCTCCGGTGGGGTTCGGATCGAGTGTTCCGTCATGCATGCCTTCCTCTACAGCACCGGCTGCAAAGTTACGCTGCACAAAGGGGCTTTACCGCGTAGCGGCTTCGCGTTGCCAAACGCTAGGGGGGCCAACCCCACAGCTAGTTTCGTGACTGTACGTCAGCCCTGTCAAACCACCTGGAGTACACCCTCTTGACCACCCTGAACTACGCGGATCTGGATGCCGAGGCGCGCCGGACCGAGCACGGCACCGGCCTGCCCTTCGTTGCCAAGAGCGGCAAGAAGATCAAGCTGCGCACCATCGAGACGTTGCCCGGCGCGGACCTGAGCGCCGCGCTCGCGCTGCTGGACCTCGTGCAGTCGAAGAAGGTCAGCAACGAGCGCCGGATCGGCGCGATCTCCGGTCTGCTGGTCGCGGTCGCCTCCCACAAGAAGGCGATGCGGGAGACCGTGGACGCGCTGCCGCTGCCGGAGCAGATGAAGATCCTTGAGGGGTGGATGGAGCACGCCGCGCCGGGGGAAGCCGCGGCCTGATCAGGCTGCTGGACGAGCATGGCGCGGAGATCGCCGCCGACCTGCGGCGCTTCTACGGCGTCGATGTCCTGGACTGGTTCCGGGGTCGGCACTCCGCCCGCTACGTCCTCGCCCTGATCGGGACGCTCCCTGACGACTCCGCCACGGTGGCCGCTCTGCGCGGTGGCCGTGAGGCGCTGGGCTGGGACGCCGGGACGTACGTCCTGGCGGACCTGGTGGACGCCGTCCAGGCGCTCACCCACGTCCAGGTGGCCAAGGCCGCGAAGAACCCCCGCTCCGTCGAGCGGCCGAAGCCGTACCCGCGTCCGTACGCCAAGAAGTCCCGCCGGCCGACCGGCGCCAGCAACCCCTTCTCCGCCGCGCTCCAGCGCGAGGTCGGCGAGGGGGGCGGCCCGGCCGTGGCCGAGCCTCTTTCCCCCCATGCAGAAACGTTCCGCCTTCCGGCGGCCGTGCTCGCGCGCTCCGCCGCGCCTGAGCGGCCCGCGCCGGTCCGACTCACGTAGGAGGTGAGCCTGTGGCCGGTCCCGGTGGCAAGGAAGCCGGGCGCGTGCACGTCCGGGTGTTGCCCGACACCTCGGACTTCCGCCAGCGCCTCAAGCAGTACTTGGAGATGCTGGAGAAGTACACCAAGCTCTCCGTCCGGCTCGACCTGGACACCTCGGGCGTCAGCGCCCGGCTGCGGGAGCTGACGCAGGACCGCACCACCCGGGTCAACGTCGTCGCCGACACCGGCGAGGCCGCTGCCCGGATCGCCGCGCTCACCCGCGAGCGATCGGTCCGCATCCGGGCCGAGGTCGACACCGTCCCGGCCGAGGACGGACTCCGGCGCTTCACCGGGGGCGGGGGCCGCCGTTGGCGGCTGGGCATCAACGTCGCCCTTGCCCGGGGCGGCGTCGCCCGGGTCACCTCCGGGCTCCGGAGCATCGGCTCGGGTGCCGCGGACGTCGCCCGCAACTTCGGGCGGCTGTTCACCCTCTCGATCAGCCAGACGGCGTCCGCGCTGGAGG
>NZ_JBHUWH010000054.1:0-26731 GCF_042670125.1 Kitasatospora sp. NPDC057198
CCTTGCGGCGCGAGCCGGGGCGGCGCTCGCTCGGCCGGTATACCGGCTCGCCCGCCGCGGTGGCGGTGTCCCGGCGGTTGGCCCCGAAGTCGGCGAGCGCCTGGGCGAGCGCCGACGCGGACGGGGCCGGGGCCATCACGTCGACCCGCAGGCCGTGCTCCTCCGCCGTCTTGGCGGTGGCCGGGCCGATGCAGGCGATGACGGTCACGTTGTGCGGCTTGCCGGCGATGCCGACCAGGTTCCGCACGGTCGAGGAGGAGGTGAACAGCACCGCGTCGAAGCCGCCGCCCTTGATCGCCTCCCGGGTCTCGGCCGGCGGCGGCGAGGCGCGCACCGTGCGGTACGCGGTCACGTCGTCGACCTCCCAGCCGAGCTCGACCAGGCCGGCCACCAGGGTCTCGGTGGCGATGTCGGCGCGCGGCAGCAGCACCCGGTCGATCGGGTCGAACACCGGGTCGTACGGCGGCCAGTCCTCCAGCAGCCCGGCGGCGGACTGCTCGCCGGAGGGCACCAGGTCCGGCTTGACGCCGAAGTCGACCAGGGCCTGCGCGGTGGTCTCGCCGACCGCCGCGACCTTGATCCCGGCGAACGCACGGGCGTCCAGGCCGTACTCCTCGAACTTCTCCCGGACGGCCTTGACGGCGTTGACCGAGGTGAAGGCGATCCACTCGTAGCGGCCGGTGACCAGGCCCTTGATGGCCCGCTCCATCTGCTGCGGGGTGCGCGGCGGCTCGACCGCGATGGTCGGCACCTCCTGCGGCACCGCGCCGTACGAGCGCAGCTGCTCGGACAGGCCGTGGGCCTGCTCCTTGGTGCGCGGGACGAGGACGTTCCAGCCGAACAGCGGCTTGGTCTCGAACCACGAGTGCGAGGCGCGGTGGGCGACCTGCTCGCCCACCACGGCTATCACCGAGGTCGCCGGGTCCACCGGGGCGGAGACCGGCGAGGGCAGCACCCGGGCGGCCTTCAGGTCGGCGGCGATGGTGGCCAGCGTGGAGGTGAAGGTGCGCTGCCGGGTGGTGGTGCCCGACAGCGTCGCGGAGAGCGCCGCGTCGGGCTTGCGGCCGTGCGCCACCAGCGAGTTGGCGGTCGCGGGCAGCTGGCCCAGCGTGGTGCGCACCACCAGGGTGGTCTCCGGCGCGCCCAGGTCGACGACCTGGCCGGCCAGCAGTGCCTCGGCGTCCACGAAGCGGACGTCCGCGCCCTGGCCGCCGCGCAGCGGCACGCCCGCGTAGGCGGGCACGCCCACCGACTGGGCGACGCCCGGGACGACCTCGAACGGCACGCCGGCCTTGGCGCAGCGCAGCATCTCCTGGGCGGCGCAGCCGTCCAGGCCGGGGTCGCCGTCGACGGTGCGGACCAGGTGGCGGCCGGCCTTGACCGCGTCGGCGGCCAGGTCGGCGAGCTCCTTGCCCGCGTCGGCCGGGTCGATGACCTGGACGCCGCTGGGGCAGTGGGTGCGGACCGCGGCGGCGGTCAGCGGGTCGGCGATCAGCACGTCGGCGGTGCCGAGCACGTCGACGGCGCGCAGGGTGAGCAGCCCGGGGTCGCCGGGGCCGGCGCCGAGGAAGGTGCAACGCCCTGCGGGCGGGTGGAATCCGGCGGCGGTCATCGGGCGCGCTCCCCCATCAGGTCGGCCGCTCCGGTGTCGAGCAGCCTGGTGGCCAGGGCGCGGCCCAGGGCCGCGGCCTGCTCCTCGGCGGTCTCGTCGGGGACGAGCGGGCCGGTGGCGGACATGTTGAGCAGTTCGACGCCGTCGGTGGTGCCGACCACGCCGTCCAGGCGCAGTTCGGTGCCGGCCCAGGTCGCCAGCGCGGCGACCGGGGCGGAGCAGCCGGCCTCCAGGGTGGCGAGCAGGGCGCGCTCGGCGACCACGGCGGCCCGGGTGGGGCGGTGGTCGAGCCGGGCCAGGACGGCGGCCAGGGTCGGGTCGACGCACTCGACGGCGAGCGCGCCCTGCCCGGGGGCGGGCAGCATCAGCGCGGTGTCGAGGTGCTCGGTGATCTCGGCGGCGCGGCCGAGCCGGTTGAGGCCGGCGGTGGCCAGCACCACGGCGTCGAGCTCGCCGGAGGTGACGTAGTTGATCCGGGTGTCCACGTTGCCGCGGATCGGCACGGTCTCCAGGTCGGCGCCGCGGGCCCGGGCCCAGGCGTTGAGCTGGGCCATCCGGCGCGGGGAGCCGGTGCCGACCTTGACGGTGCGGCCGTCGGACTTGGCGACCAGCTCGGCCAGGGTCAGGCCGTCGCGGGCGACCAGCGCGTCCCGGACGTCCTCGCGCTCGGGGACGGCGGCCAGCAGCAGCCCGGCGGGGGCGGCGGTGGGCAGGTCCTTGAGCGAGTGGACGGCCAGGTCGATCCGGCCCTCCAGCAGGGCGTCGCGCAGGGCGGAGACGAACACCCCGGTGCCGCCGATCTGGGCCAGCGACTCGCGGGAGACGTCGCCGTACGTGGTGATCTCGACCAGTTCGACCCGGCGGCCGGTGACCTTGGCCACCTCCTCCGCGACCATGCCCGACTGGGCCATGGCGAGGGCGCTGCGGCGGGTGCCGAGGCGCAGCGGCGTCACTGTCTCTTGACCATTCATGAGGAGATCGTCCTGGTCGTGCTGGGGGGCTGACGGGGTGTTCATCTGGTTGCTCCGGCGGGCGGGACTGCTGCGGCCCGGTCGGTGGGGGCCTGGGTGACGGCGGCCTGGGCGGTGGGGATGCCGCCCGGCGGGATCGAGGACCCCGCCTGGGCGCCGATCGGGGTGCCGGAGACAGCGTGCACTGCCGCCGGGTCCAAGTCGAACAGTTCGCGCAGGGCTTCCGCGTAGGAGGCCCCGCCGGGTTCGGCGGCGAGCTGCTTGACCTTGACGGTGGGGGCGTGCAGCAGTTTGTCGACCACCCGGCGCACGGTCTGCGAGATCTCCGCGCTGGAGCGCTCGTCCAGGTCCGGCAGCCGGGAGGTGAGGCGGGCCAGTTCGCTGCTGACCACCTCGGAGGCCATGGCGCGCAGGGCGACCACGGTCGGGGCGATCCGGGCGGCGCGCTGCGCCTGGCCGAAGGCGGTGACCTCGTCCGCGACGATGGTCGCCACGGCGTCCACGTCGCCGGCGCCGGGGGTGGCGGCGTGCGCGTGCGAGAGGCTCTCCAGGTCGACCAGCAGGGCGCCGTCCAGCTCGCGCACGGCGTGGTCGACGTCCCGGGGCATGGCCAGGTCGAGGAAGGCGAGGGGTTCGGGGGCCGTGCGCAGGGCGAGCGCGGCGGCGACCTCGGGGGCGTCGATCACCGTGCCGGCCGCGCCGGTGCAGGAGATCACCAGGTCGACGTCGGCGAGCGCCTGCGGGACCTTCGCGAGGTCCAGGGTGCGGGCGGCGCCGCCGAGGATCTCCACCAGCCGCTCGGCGCGGGCCGGGGTGCGGTTGGCGACCAGCAGGTCGGTGACGCCGGAGCGGACCAGGGTGGCGGCGGCCAGCGAGCTCATCGAGCCCGCGCCGACCACCAGGGCGCGCTTGCCCGCGATCGGGCCGGCCCCGGCGGCGACCTGCTCCAGGCCGAAGGTGACCAGCGACTGCCCGGCCCGGTCGATGCCGGTCTCGCTGTGGGCGCGCTTGCCGACCCGCAGGGCCTGCTGGAACAGCTCGTTCAGGCCGCGGCCCGCGGTGTGCTCCTCCTGCGCCTTGGCCAGCGCGTCGCGCAGCTGGCCGAGGATCTGGCCCTCGCCGACGACCATCGAGTCCAGGCCGCAGGCCACCGAGAACAGGTGGTGGACGGCGCGGTCCTCGTAGTGCACGTACAGGTGGGGGGTGAGCTCGTCCAGGTCGACGCCGCTGTGCCCGGCGAGCAGCTGGGACAGCTCGGCGACGCCCGCGTGGAACTTGTCCACGTCGGCGTACAGCTCGATCCGGTTGCAGGTGTTGACCAGCGCGGCCTCGCCGACGGTCGCCGAGGCGGCCGCGTCGTGCAGCAGCCGGGTCGGGGTCTGGCCGGTGAGCGCGGCGCGCTCCAGCACGCCGACCGGCGCGGTCCGGTGGCTCAGACCGACTACCAGAAGACTCATGCCCCCACCTCGTCGTGACGGATGTTCGTGCTCACGCCGGCATCACCGCGGACAGGTCGTCGTCCGGACCGCCCTTGGCGGCCGGCGCGGTCTTCGCCGGGGCGGTCTTCGCCTGCTCGGCCTTGCCGCCGCCGGCGGCCCGGCGCAGCTTGGCGGCCGCGGCGCGGACCGGCCCGGGGGCGCGGTCGAGCACCGAGTCGCCCGCGGACGGCTCGTCGCCGGCCTTGCGCTGCTCGTGGAAGGCGAGGATCTGCAGCTCTATCGACAGGTCGACCTTGCGGACGTCCACCCCGTCCGGCACGGTCAGCACGGTCGGGGCGAAGTTCAGGATGCTGGTCACGCCGGCCTCCACCAGCCGGTCGCAGACCTGCTGGGCGGCGCCGGGCGGGGTGGTGATCACGCCGATGGAGACGTGCTGGGTGGCGACGATCTCCTCCAGCTCGTCCATGTGCCGCACGGGCAGGCCGGCCGCGGTGCTGCCGACCACGTTCGGGTCGGCGTCCAGCAGCGCGGCTACCCGGAACCCGCGGGAGGCGAAACCGCCGTAGTTGGCGAGGGCGTGGCCCAGGTTGCCGATGCCGACGATGACGACCGGCCAGTCCTGGGTGAGGCCCAGCTCGCGGGAGATCTGGTAGACGAGGTACTCCACGTCGTACCCGACGCCGCGGGTGCCGTAGGAGCCCAGGTAGGAGAAGTCCTTGCGGAGCTTCGCGGAGTTCACCCCGGCGGCGGCGGCCAGCTCCTCGGAGGAGACGGTGGGGACCGAGCGCTCGGAGAGCGCGGTCAACGCCCGCAGGTAGAGCGGGAGGCGGGCGACGGTCGCCTCCGGGATGCCCCGCGCACGCGAGGACCTGCGCGCGGCGCCCTGGTCGGGCGTCTGCGAACTGCTGGGTGAGGGTCGGCCGATTGCCACGTTGCTCCTGCGGGTGAAGCTGGGCTTGGACCGCCAGGCTATGCGTTTGTGAACGTGTGCACAAAGATGGTGTCCGATTTGTCCCCGAACAGTGACACGCATCACTCGTAACCCGCCGAACCGATCAGCGCCCGCGGCCCCTCCACCCCGGCCGGCCAGGGCCCCAGCGGCGCCACCCGGCGCAGCAGCGGACCCCCCTCCCCGGAGCCCGCCGGACGGGCCGGGCCCAGCCGCGGCCACGGCACCGACGGCCGCACCGGCAGCGGCACCTCGGTGCACCCCGTCCGCCGGCAGTGCCGCAGCAGTTCCACCGTCGCCAGCGCGTCCCCCAGCGCGGTGTGCGCCGGGAACCAGCCCAGCCCGGCCGCGTCCACGCACGCGGACAGCCCGAAACCGCCCGCCTCCGGCAGCAGCCGGCGGGCCATCCGCATCGTGCACAGCAGCGGCACCGGGGGCAGCACCACCCCGATCCGCGCGAACTCGCGCTCCAGGAACGCCCGGTCGCAGGTCACGTGGTGGCCCACCAGCACCCGGTCGGCCAGCAGCTCCAGCAGCCACGGCGCGATCTGCCGGAACCGCGGCGCCCCGCGGACGTCCTCCTGCGCTATCCCGTGCACGTGCGTCGGCCCGACCGGCCCGCCCGGGTCCACCAGCGTGGTGAACTCGCGCTCGATCCGCAGCCCGGCGTCCAGTTGCACCACGGCGACCTCGACCACCCGGTGCCGCCAGGGGCTACGACCGGTGGCCTCGACGTCGACGACGGCATAGCCGTTCATCGCGCCCTCCTCTTGCACAGCCCCCGGCGGACACGGAAACCGTTCGATCGTAAGCCGAGAAGTGAGGAACTCCTAGGGCGATCTTCATCGAACGTTCACGAAGCAACGCCACGACGGGAGGCGAAACCAGGGGCTCGGCAAGAACGGAGGGAGGCAAAACCAGGGGCTCGGGGAACGGCGAGGCCCAGTCTGCGAGAGGTTCACTGCCGGAGCGCGCATCGGCTTCTGGTTCTGTCACAGACACGCAGCAGCCTCAACCTCCGATGGGCTCCGGCCACCAGCAGCACGGACCCGCCGTTCCCCGGGCCCCTGGTGGTGCATGCCCGTCCGCCGACAGTCCCCCGGGCCCCTGGTGGTGCATGCCCGTCCGCCGACAGTCCCCCGGCCCCCTGGTGGTGCATGCCCGTCCGCCGACAGTCCCCCGGCCCCCTGGTGGTGCATGCCCGTCCACCGACAGTCCCCCGGCCCCCTGGTGGTGCATGCCCGTCCACCGACAGTCCCCCGAGCCCCTGTCCGGTGCATGCTCGTCTGCCGAAGAGTTCCCCGGGCCTCTGGTGGGGCTCTCCGCTAGGAGCTCAGTGCCTTGCGCAGGCGCGTCTCGTCCACCCGCCAGAAGTCGTGCTGGCGGCCGTCGATCAGGGTCACCGGGATCTGCTCGGCGTACTGCTCGTACAGGGCCGGGTCCTGGAGGATGTCCTTCTCCTCGAAGGACACGCCCAGTTCGGCGGTGACCTTGAGGACGACCTCGCGGGCGTCCTCGCACAGGTGGCAGCCGGGCTTGCCGATCAGGGTGACGGTGGTGTCGGCGGGGTTCTTCTTCGCGCGTCGCAGCAGGCTCACCGGCCCATTGTGCCGCCGCGCGTTCACGGTGGCGGCACTCCGCCGACACGGGCCCGGTCGGCCGTGCTGGCTATGCTCGGCGTATGGCCGCGCTGCGAAGGCTCACCCAGTCAAGGCGTTCCACCGACGATCGGACCGCCCTGGCGGGCGAGGCCGCGGCCGATGCCGCCGAGGGCGGGCTCCCGGCCGGGGACGCGAAGCCGCCGGAGGACGACCACACGCCGGTGCCCGGGGACGTTCGGGCGGCCGCGTTCTTCGACTGCGACAACACCATCCTGCGCGGGGCGGCGATCTTCTACCTCGGGGTCGGGCTGTACCGGCGGCGCTTCTTCTCCCGCCGCGACCTGGCCCGCTTCGCCTGGCAGCAGGCCGCGTTCCGGCTGCGCGGCGCGGAGAACCCGGACCACATCGCCGACGCCCGGGACAGCGCGCTGGGCCTGGTCGCGGGCAAGCGCACCGCGGACCTGGAGCGGATCTGCGAGGAGATCTTCGAGCCGGTGCTGGCCGAGAAGGTCTGGCCGGGGACGCGGGCGCTGGTGCAGATGCACCTGGACGCCGGGCAGCGGGTGTGGCTGGTGACGGCCGCCCCGCAGGAGGTGGCCCGGCTGATCGCGCGCCGGCTGGGCATGACCGGCGCGCTCGGCACCGTCGCGGAGACCCGGGACGGCGAGTACACCGGCCGGCTGGTCGGCGGGATGCTGCACGGCCCGGCCAAGGCGGCCGCGGTGCAGGCGCTGGCCCGGCGCGAGCAGCTGGACCTGGCGCGCTGCGCGGCGTTCAGCGACTCGGCCAACGACATCCCGATGCTGAGCCTGGTCGGCCACCCGTACGTGATCAACCCGGACGGGGCGCTGCGCCGGCACGCGCGGGCGATGGGCTGGCGGGTGCGGGACTTCCGGACCGGGCGGAAGGCGGCCCGGATCGGCGTCCCGGCGGCGGCCGGGCTCGGCGTGCTGGCGGGGGCGGCCGCGGCGGCGGTCGCGGTGCGCCGGCGGCAGCGGGCCTGACGCCCGCGTCCGGGCGGGGCCGTCAACCCGGCGCCGCCGACACGCCCTCCGGCGGGTGGTCGTGGCACGTCAGCGGGGGTGAACCCGCCCCGGGCGGCAGCTGGTTCGAGAACGTCCGGCCCTGACCGGAACTGATCGTTCGCCAGTCGGCCAAAGTCATGGGTTGGGACCGCGGATAGCGGGGAAACCGGGCCCGCGCACCGGTGTTCGGTCACCTGATGTGCACAAGTGGTCACATTGAGCCGGGTGGATGGCGCCAACTCCGGTCACCGACAGGTGAATATGCGCAAGAAGTGGACCTCAACCGACCACTTCGACCACGCGGTGTAGCTGTCATTGCACAAAGCGTTATTCTCTCCTGGATGCACCCCACCCGAACGTCCCCGTGACGGGTGGCCAGTGCGGCGTGCTCTCCGCACAGGCGGAGGTGATCCGTCCACAGTTCTGCCTCTGGGAGTCCCGTGTACCCACCCGTCCGGAACGACGCGCCAGCCACCTCCCGCCCGTCGACCGCCACTCTGCGCCGCGGTGTGCGCCTGGAACGGCTGTGGGCCGCGATCCGCGAGTTCGAACTGATCGTCCCCGCCCCGCAGCCCGCGGTGGCCGGGGCCGCGTTCGCCGCGCCCGCCCCCGCCGCGTTCGCCGCGCCGCTGCTGCGCTCGACCACCACCGGCTCGCCCGCCGGCCCGGCCACCGGCTCCGCCGCGGGCGCCGCGCCGGCCACCGGCACCCGCGGCCGCACCGTGCCCGCCCCCGGCACCCGCGGCCGCTCCCGCAGCGCGCCCGCCGGCCCCGGCTACGACACCGAGCACAACCCGGTGGTGGAGCTGGTCGAGCGGGCCCAGAACGGCGAGAGCGAAGCCTTCGGGCGGCTCTACGACCGCTACGCCGACACCGTCTACCGGTACATCTACTACCGGGTCGGCAGCCGGGCCACCGCCGAGGACCTGACCAGCGAGACCTTCCTGCGCGCGCTGCGCCGGATCGGCACCTTCACCTGGCAGGGCCGCGACTTCGGTGCCTGGCTGGTGACCATCGCCCGCAACCTGGTGGCCGACCACTTCAAGTCCAGCCGGTTCCGGCTGGAGGTCACCACCGGCGAGATGCTGGACTCCAACGAGTGCGAGCGCAGCCCCGAGGAGTCGGTGCTGGAGTCGCTCTCCAACGCCGCCCTGCTGGACGCGGTGCGCCGGCTCAACCCGCAGCAGCAGGAGTGCGTCACGCTGCGCTTCCTGCAGGGGCTCTCGGTCGCCGAGACGGCCCGGATCATGGGCAAGAACGAGGGCGCCATCAAGACGCTGCAGTACCGGGCGGTGCGCACGCTGGCCCGCCTGCTGCCGCCGGACGCCCGGTGATCCGCCGACCGTGGACGCGATAGCCCACAGACCGTCGCCGCCGCCCCCGGCGTCCGACGGACCGTCAACCCGCCCCGGGCACATGCACGTCCGGGTGACGGGGCGGTCATCTGCTCTGCTTAATACGCCAGGGGGGTCGTGCGTAACCGACTCCCGACACCGCTCGTTGGCCAGCGTGCAATCCGCCACCGGGCCCGCAGTCAAGTGGGAACCCAAGCTGTCACCCGATGGTGTGGTTTCGGCCTGTCGGGACAACCAACCGGCGGGCCACGGTGTCGAAAACGACGAAGGGAGGTGTGGCCCGTGACGGCAAACGTGCTGGAGCACCGGCGGGCGAAGTCCTTCGCCGAGGCGCTGGAGGCCCACCAGAGTGACCACCGGAGCAGCGGCTCGCACCGGGCCGGCTCCGCCGCCATGACCGAGCTCCTCGCCATGGCCGACGCGCTCGGTGCGATCCCCGCCCCCGAGCTCGCCGCCGAGACGCGGACGGTCCAACGCGCCCAGCTGATGGCCGCGTTCGAGCAGGAGTGGGCCGGCGGCGCGCCCACCGCGGTCCTCCCCGTCCAGCGCGACCGGCGGGTGCGCCGGGTCCGCTGGGGCCGCCGCCTCGCGATCGGCGGCCTGGTCGCCGGCGTTGCCGTCGGGGGCCTCGCCGGAGCCGCCGCGGCCTCCACCAACGCCCTCCCCGGGGACGCCCTGTACGGCATGAAGCGCGGCCTCGAGGGGCTCCGCCTCGACTGGGCCGACGACGACACCGAGCGGGGCGCGCTGCTGCTCCAGCAGGCGTCCACCCGCCTCGACGAGGCGCAGACCCTGCTCGACCGCGCCAACGGCCCGGCCGCGCTCAGCCCCGCCACGGTGGAGCAGGTCCGCCGCGCGCTCGACGACATGCACGCCGAGGCCCTGCGCGGCCGCGACCTGCTGCGCGCCGTCTACCGCAACGACGGCTCGCTCGCCCCGATGCGCCAGCTCGCCGGCTTCGCCGGGGAGGACCAGCGCTGGACGGCCCTGCAGTCCAAGCTGCCGTCCGGGCTGAGCACCCAGGCGTCCAAGGTCGACCGGCTCTTCGACGACATAAGCGAGGACGTCGCGCCGCTCGGGCTGGAGCAGGTCCCCGGCCAGGGCGGCAGCGGCGGCAGCGGGGCGGCCACCGGCGGCACCGGCACCGACGGCGGGAGTTCCTCCGCCGGCACGGGCACCGACCGGCAGCCGCTGCTCCCCGGCACCGGCACGTCCGCCGGCGCGAGCGGCGGCCACAGCCCGGCCACCGCGCCCTCCGGCCGGGCCAGCGCGGCACCCAGCGCGCCCACCGCGGGCGGCCTCGGCGACCTGCTGAACGGCCTGACCGGCTCCGGGGCCTCCCCCGCGCCCTCCGGCTCCGCCGCCCCGGCGGCGGGCAGCACCCCCGCCCCCGCCGGCTCCCCCGCGGCGCCCCCGGCGGACACCGGGCAGGGTGTCACCATCCCGCCGCTCATCCCGGGCCTGCTGCCGGGGCTGACGCTCAACTGAGAGAAGCGCAGCACCGGGGCGCGGGGAACTGCGCGCAGCAGAGGGAGCACGTCGGCGAGATCGCGGGACAGTACAAGTCGTTGTCCTGCTTCGCGATCTTGCTGTGCGTGCTCGCTCGGCCGCGCAGTTCCCCGCGCCCCCGGCTTCGTCTCACTCAGCCGAAGACGGAACGGCGCTGCACCAGCAGCTTGTACAGCGTGTGCTGGATGGTCTCCCGGACTTGGTCGGTGAGGTTGAAGACCAGCATCGGGTCCTCCGCCGCGTCCTTCGGGTAGCTGTCGGTGGGGATCGGCTCGCCGAACTGGATGGTCCACTTGGTGGGCAGCGGGATCGCGCCGAGCGGGCCGAGCCAGGGGAAGGTGGGCGTGATCGGGACGTAGGGCAGGCCGAGCAGCCGGGCCAGGCTCTTGAAGTTGCCGATCATCGGGTAGGTCTCCTCCGCGCCGACGATCGAGCAGGGCACGATCGGCACCCCGGCCCGCAGCGCGGAGGCGACGAAGCCGCCGCGCCCGAAGCGCTGGAGCTTGTAGCGCTCGGAGAAGGGCTTGCCGATGCCCTTGAAGCCCTCCGGCCAGACGCCGACGACCTCGCCGCGTTCCAGCAGGGTCTGGGCGTCCTCGTTGCAGGCGAGGGTGTGTCCGGCCTTGCGGGCCAGTTCGTTGACCACGGGGAGGACGAAGACCAGGTCCGCGGCGAGCATCCGCAGGTGCCGGTCGGCGTGGTCGTGGACGGCGACCTGGGTCATCAGGGCGTCCAGCGGGATGGTGCCGGAGTGGTTGGCGACGATGAGGACGCCGCCCTCGGCGGGGATGTGCTCGGTGCCGCGGACCTCGATCCGGAAGTACTTCTCGGCGAGCGGCCGGAGCAGGGCGAGGAAGACCTCCTCGGTGAGCTCCTCGTCGAAGCCGAAGTCGTCGACCTCGTAGTCGCCGGTGAGGCGGCGGCGCAGGAAGCCGAGGCCGTTGGTGGCGCGTTCCTCCCAGCCCTTGCCGAGGATCCGGGTGGCGGTGGCGCCGAGTTGTCCGGCGAGGGCGGTGCCGACGCCGTCGGCGATCCGGTCGGCGAGGCCGGGGCGGGGTTCGGGGCCGTTCCAGCTGGGGGCGGATTCGATCGGGATGACCTTGGCCGCCGGGTCGGCGGGTTCCCGGGCTGCTGTCATCGCGGCCTCGTCTCCTGGTGCTGGGTGGGGTGCTGGGCGGGGTGGCGGTCGTCGAGCAGGCCGGCGATCCGGTCGGTGACGGCGGTGAGCCGCTCGGGCGGGATCGGCCCGGCGGAGGTGTGCGCGACGAAGTCGGCGAAGGTCTCGGCGGTGGTCCAGCGCGGGGTGTGGCCGAACTTCTCGCGGAGCTGGGCGGTGTCCACCACCCGTCCGTGGGTGAGGAGTTGGAGCTGTTCCTGGGAGAAGGCCCGGTCGGCGGGGGCGGCGAGTCGGCGGGCCAGCTGCGCGACCAGGCCGAGGGCGGGGCGCAGCAGCGGGACGGTGGGGCGGCCGAGTCGGCGGGCGCACTGGGAGAGCAGCAGGACGCCGTCCCCGGCGACGTTGTAGGTGCCGGGGGGCGCGCCGAGGGCGGCGAGCCGGAGCACCTCCAGGGCGTCCTCCTCGTGGACGAACTGGAGCCGGGGGTCGTGGCCGAAGGCGGTGGGCAGCACGGGGAGCCGGAAGTACGCGGCGAGCGGGGTGTCGCCGTCCGGGCCGAGGATGTTGGCGAAGCGCAGCACGGTGACGGCGACGTCGGGGCGGCGGCGGGCGAAGCCGCGGGCGTAGCCCTCGACCTCGGCGGCGTCCCGGGCGAAGCCGCCGGGGGGCAGCGCCTTGGGCTGGGTGCGCTCGCCGAACACGGCCGGGTCGCGGGGCGCGGAGCCGTAGACGGCGGTGGTGGACTTGACGACCAGGCGGCGCAGTCCGGGGGCCTGCTGGCAGGCGCCGAGCAGCTGCATGCTGCCGATGACGTTGCTCTCCTTCACCGCGGTGCGGCCGCCGTGGCCCAGCGCGGTGACGTTGAGGTGCACGACGGTGTCGACCTCGTGCTCGGCGATCACCCGGGCGATCGCGGGGCGGCGCGGGTCGACCTGGGTGTAGCGGACGCCGAACGGCAGGTCGGCCGGCGGCGGGGCGGCGTCGACGCCGACCACCCGGTCCACCTCGGGGTGCCGGGAGATCCGTTCGGCGAACCGCGCGCCGAGCGGGCGCGCCACGCCGGTGACGAGCACGACCTTGCCCACGTTGCCCCGACCTCCCTGGATGCCCACCCTGGTCTGCACCGTACCGCGCGGAGGTCACGGGGGCGGAAACGCCACTGCCCGCCCCGGGGATTTCTCCCTGGGGCGGGCAGTGGCACACCGTCGGCGCCAGTTCTACCTGCGTCGCTGAACGCGTGTGCGGGGTCGTCCCCCGCGTGAGCGAGGACGGCGCCGAACGGTGTTACTTCTTGTTACGACGCTGGACGCGGGTCCTCTTCAGAAGCTTGCGGTGCTTCTTCTTGGCCATACGCTTGCGACGCTTCTTGATGACAGAGCCCACGGAATTTCCTCGCTCACTCGGACCCGCGCCCGTGAGAGACGGGAGTCCATACGACTGACGGAGGGCCTAGCCTACCGTCCACCTCGCGTTTGCCGTAATCGGTGCCCCGGTGGGGCTCCGGCCTACGCGCTCTCCAGCCGCACGTAGGACTCCTGGAGGTACTCGTGCACCTTCTGCTCGGGCACCCGGAAGGAGCGGCCGACCCGGATGGCCGGAAGCTCTCCGCTGTGCACGAGGCGGTAGACCGTCATCTTCGAGACCCGCATCACCGAGGCGACCTCGGCCACGGTCAGGAAGACGACATCCTGCAGGGGACGCTCGCCGGAACTCATGACCCATCACCCGACCCTTACCCGTGTGCAAGGCACCGGCTTCCCCTCCGGTGACTCCACCGGCACACGTGTATCCCCAGAGTAGTTATGCGTGGTACGGGTGGGAAGAGGGGGGCCGTCACCTGTTGTACGGTGCGAGATCCGCCCGTTGCAGTACGTAGTCGCTCAGCGGAACGTAGCAGCTGGGCGCGGAGCCGTCCTCCAGCGGGACGACCACCTCGACCAGGCCGTCCGCCTCGGCGGCGAACGGGGCGACGTCGTTGCAGTCGGCGACGCCCCCGGTGGGAATGCCGAGGCGGCCCGCGCCGCACAGCCAGCCGTGGTCGCCCAGCACCAGGTCGGGCGGGGGGTGCCCGGCGTCGGCGAGGGCGGTCAGGGCGAGCCGGACGGGCAGCGGGGAGTGGGTGTGCGCGAGGTCGCCGGGGCCGGGGCGGCCGGGCCCGTCGGGGCCGTCCAGGGCGCGCACCACCAGGACGCCGTCGAGCACGTCGAGGTAGCGGGGGCGCTCGCCCCCGGGGGTGGGCTCGCGGAAGCGCGCACCCCGCGCGGGGGTGTGCACGGTGCAGCCGGCCGCCTCGAGCGCCTCGGACAGCGCGCGGTGGAAGTCGGCCAGTTTGGTGGGGTGGCCGGTGCCGGCCAGCACGCTGCCGCGCCGGTCGGCGGTGCGGCGCAGCAGGGCGGCGAGCCGGTCCAGGGCGTCGAGGGTGCGGTCGGGGTCGATGGAGTCCGGGCCGTGCAGGTGGCGCGGGTCGGGGTTCACGCCGACCCGGTCGGCCATCAGCTCCAGCACGGCGGCCTCGTCGCGGCGGGGCAGCGGGTCGAGGCCCATCAGCGTCCGGGGGTCGCCCTGGGCGAACAGCCGGTAGTGCCGGAGGTTGTTCTGCCGGGGCGTCGGGACCTCGGGGCCGGCCAGCCGGTGCTTGACCAGGTAGTCGCGCAGCTCGTCGCGGTCGATCCGGGCGGTCCGGGCGGCGGTCACGGGATCAGCCCGTGGTGCGGCAGGACGGCCCGGCGGGCGGCCAGGATCGCCTGGTCGAGGCGGTCGGCGGGGTCGTAGCCGCCGTCCTGGAAGTCGGACCAGCGCGGGGTGGCGCCGTCGGTCATCCGCAGCGGGGCGGGGCGGCGGGTGAGCCGGTAGGTCTCGGCGCGCCACTCCTCGGGGGTCTCGGTGGCCGGGTCGACGGGGTGCCCGGCGGCGGTGGCGACCAGGTGCGTCCAGGTGCGGGGCACCACGTCGACCACCGCGTACCCGCCGCCGCCGGTGGCGATCCAGCGGCCGCCGGCGTGCTCGTGGGCGAGGCGGTGGACGGCCTCGGCGATGATCCGCTGGGCGTCGACGGTGACGGCGAAGTGCGCGAGCGGGTCCTCGACGTGGGTGTCGGCGCCGTGCTGGCTGACGATCACCTGCGGGCGGAACGCGGCCAGCAGTTCCGGCACCAGGGCGTGGAAGGCGCGCAGCCACCCGGCGTCGCCCGTCCCGGCGGGCAGCGGCAGGTTGGCGGCGCTGCCCTCGGCGTCCGGGCCGCCGGTCTCGGTGGCCCAGCCGGTCTGCGGGAACAGCGTGGCGGGGCTCTCGTGCAGCGAGACGGTCAGCACCCGGGGGTCGTTCCAGAACGCCTGCTGCACGCCGTCGCCGTGGTGGACGTCCACGTCGACGTAGGCGACCCGTTCGGCGCCGAGTTCGAGCAGCCGGGCGATGGCGAGCGCCGGGTCGTTGTAGACGCAGAACCCGGACGCCCGGCCGGGCAGCGCGTGGTGCAGCCCGCCCGCGAAGTTGACGGCGTGCGGGGTCTCGCCGCGCCACACCGCCTCGGCGGCGGCCACCGACTGCCCGGCGATCAGCGCGGAGGCGGTGTGCAGCCCCGGGAACGCCCAGTTGTCGTCCGTCCCCAGCCCGTGCGCGTCGTCCACCGCGGCCGGGTCGGCGGCGGCCCGCTTCACCGCGGCCACGTACTCGGCGGTGTGCACCAGCCGCAGCGTCGACTCCCCGGCGGGCGGCGCCGAGCGCACCGTCACCGACGGCTGCCTGGTCAGGCCGAGCGACTCGACCAGCCGCATCGTCAGCGCGAGCCGCGTCGGGTCCATCGGGTGCCCGGGGCCGAAGTCGTATCCGGTCTCTGCCTCGTCCCAGAACAGGTGCAGGCCGCAGGTGGTTTCCGCCATGGCCCACACCGTATCGGGACGGCACCCGGCTGCCCGCCTTGTGGTGGGCGGCGGCGCCCCGGACCCGGTGGAGCGTCCGATGCCGCCGGCCCCCCGAACGACCGGCCGGCGTGCCGGCACCGGCCTCGGGTCGGCGTCCCGGCCGGTGGCGCCGGCGCGCCGCCGGCCGTCGCGTGCCCCCGGCGGATCGGGTGCACGCCGTGACCTCCCGGGCGCGGTCACCAGTCGATGAGCGCGGCACCGCTGTTGCCGGCGTCTCCCCTGACCTGTCCGCCCCTGCCTCCGCTGCCGGCGGCCGGGGGCAGCGACGCCGGGGGGGCGACGGCGGGAGCGCCCCCTTGGAGGCTTTCGTCGTTCCTCTTGCCGTTGCCCCCGACTGCGACGAATCCGCCTCCGGAGTCCCCCTCGTCCGGGTTCGCGGTGTAGGGGACGGCGCTGCCTGCGCCGCCCGCGCCCGCGGCGGTCGGCGAGCCGCCGGTGCCGCCGGAGGCGTACGCCGTGACGCCGTTGACGGTCACCGAGGTGTCCTCGCCGGTACCGCCGGTCTGGTTCTCCGCCGTTCCGGCCGCCCCGCCCCGCCCGATGGTGACCGTCACCGGGACGACGCCACCCGGGTTGCCGCCGACCTTCATGACGGTGTCGGTGTATCCACCGGCACCACCGCCGCCCGGCCGGGCGGCCCTGCCGCCCCCGCCGCCCCCGGCGCCCCACAGCCGGACGTGGACGGAGTACCCCGCGGGAACGTTGACGGTGCAGGTCGCGGCGCAGGCGGCCTCGGCGTGGAACGCGCCACCGGCGTCGGCCCGGGCGCCGGTGGCGAGGGCCACGGGCGCGAGTACCGCCGCGGCTGCCACGGCGTTCCACTTGGGTTTCCCGCTGAACATCGATCGACTCCTCGGCTCCTCGGCTCCTCGGCTACGGGCCCGCCACGCACCGGCGCGGACCGGCCGAACGGCTGTCGCCATCAGTGAGCAGCCGGATGCCCAGCGTGACACCGGGTGCGGCCGCACTGCCGGAGGCTCCCGGGACGACACGCCGCCCTGACCGACGGCACCCCGGCGGCGCCCGGCGCCCGGTGGGCGCCGACGGTGCGAAGGCCGGCTGCGGCGGAGAGCGGACGGGACGCGGAACGGGGGGTGATCACTTGCGCCGGGTGACGGCCAGTGCCACCGAGCCCAGTACCAGCAACGCGAGCGCGCCGACCAGCAGTGCGCCGGCCTCGTCCGCCCCGGTGTCGGGCAGTGGGGGCACCGGCCTTGCCGTCGGGCTCGGGCTGGGGCTCGGCGTCGGGCTCGGGGAGGGGCTGGGTCCGGGCGCGGCTTGCACCAGGAGGGTCTCCTCGGGGGTTCCGATGCCGTGTCCGACCGGTTCCTGGCCGCCGGTCAGGACGTCGTGGGTCATGACGGTGTCGAAGCTGTAGCAGCCGGCCGCCGTGAGCCGGACCGGTTCGGTGGTGACCGAGCCGTCGGCGGTCAGGTCGTGCGGGGCGAGCCGGGCGGCGACGGGAAGGTCGGGGGCGGTCCAGTCGAGTCCGGCGCAGCCGCCGCCGGGGGCCGGGGCGAGCGGGCCGTACAGGGTGGGTTCGAGGTGGACGGTGCTCCCGGCGGTGACGCCGGTGACGGTGAGGGTGTCGGTGGCCTCCCGGCCGGCCGGGAGGGTGGTCGCGGAGGCCCGGGTGGTGAGGGTCAGGACGGGCGGCGGGACGCGCGGGTCGACCCGGAAGGTCTCGGCCGGGTCGCCGGGCGTCAGGTCCACCGGGTCTGCGCCCTCGGGTTGCAGCCGGGCCCCGAAGGAGTAGCAGCCGGGCGTGCCGGTGGTCCGGTCGGGGAGGGTGACCCGGCCGTCGCCGGTGAGCGGGACGGGGTCGTAGACCGCGTCGACGGGCAGTCCGGTGCCGCCCCACCCGGCCTGCCCGCAGTCGCCGTCCGCACCGCCGGGGACGGGCAGCGGCCCGTACAGGGTGGCGGTGAGCGTGGCGGGGCCGCGCAGCCCGGCGACGTCGAAGGCGTCGGAGACGGGGGCGCCGCTGGTGAGCACGGCCGCGGAGACCCGGCTGGTGACGCGGGGCGGGTCGCCGGGCGTCAGAGTGACGGTCCGTTCGGACTTGCCGGTGAGGGTGAGGGCGGTGGCGAGCATCATCGACTGCACCCGCACGGCGGGGTCGCCGGCCAGGTACGTCCCGATCTCCGCCGGCACCGGCCCCTCGGTGTGCAGCACGGCCTGCCCGGCGGGCCCGCGCAGCCACAGCCGCCCACCGGGCGGGAGGGTGTCGCCGCTGGTGAAGGGCACCGTCCCGGCGGCGTCGGTGTACGCGGCGACGCCCGTGCCGTCGATCCGGACGGTCACCGGCCCCACCGCGTTCGCGCCGACGGTGAACGGCCCGACCAGCTGCTGGGCGTCGCCGCCGGCGGGGCCGGCGATGGTCGGCGTCGGGTCGGCGGGCGGGGCGAGCGGGCCGGCGGCGAGGGCGCCGTCGACGACCTGCTTGACCGAGTCGTACAGCGCGGGCACCTGGTAGTCGGGCGGCATGACGATGCCGTCGGTGAACCAGTGGATCGCCATCGCGACGGCCCCGGAGCGCTGCCGGTTGGCCACCGTGGGGTTGGCGGCGCCGGGCACGGCGGGCAGGTCGCTGTTGGGCCAGTACGCGGCCAGGATGCGCCGGACGTAGCCGGCGCCTCGGACCGGCGCGGTGTCCTGCGGGTCGTAGCCGGTGCCGGAGAGCTGCCCGGCGGCGTACTGCACGCAGTAGCCGGAGGCGATGTAGACGGCGCTCGGGTCGGTGCGCGGGTTCTTGTCGTAGAACTTGTACCGGCAGGCGTTGGTGCCGCCGGCGACGGTGAAGCCGAGCGCGGCCGGGTCGTAGCCGAACGCGGGGTAGCCGGCCGTCGGGTCGTACCCGGCGGGCGCGGCGTACGGCTTGGGCTGGCCGTCGCGGACGCCGACCTCCAGGCAGCCGTCGGTGCCGTACTGGTACGCGGCGAACGGCGCGCTCGGCGCCACCGCCCCGGCCGGGGCGGGCCATGACCAGGTCCAGCAGGTGGCCAGCAGCACCAGGACCGTCCAGATTCCCGCCGCGCTCCGCCGCATCGCCGTCCACCCTCCGCCAGGCACCCGTTTCGGCCAGATGCTAGGCACCGCACGACCACGAACGGCCGCTGACACGAACGCCCCTGACGCGCTGCCACCCGACCGGGCGCCCCCCGACCGGGCGCCACCCTGAACGAAGTTGATGCTTTTTCGGGCATCAGATCGTCAGAATGTGACTTTCCGTTGACCGCTTGGCGCGGAGCGTAGTCGGCATGTTACGTTCCGCGGCAGGTCAACCGAAAAGATTCGCCCCGGCGGTGCTGGAACACCCCGGGGCACGACACAGGAGCCAGAACTCCCATGCGCGTCAATCGTAGCCCTCACAAGCGCAACTTCACGATCCTCCCGAACCAGATCCTGCAGGGCTCCGGCCTCCGCAACGGCCCCCGGGGTCTGCTCTGCTTCCTGCTCTCCCTCCCCGACAACCAGTGGATGCCCGCCGAGGAGATGGCCCGCCGCTCCCGCGACACCCTCACCAGCGTCCGCAGGTGGCTGCACGAACTGACCGAGGCCGGCTACTACATCGTCCGCCCGGTCCAGATCGCCAAGGGCCACATCATCTCCGTGCAGCACGTCACCGATGTGCCCTGGCAGTTCCCATCGCTGCAGGTCGCACCGATTGCGGGGAAACCGGAGTCCGGTCGCGGGGGGCCCCTAAAGACAAAGGAACGGAAGCAAGAAACCCCCCTCCCTCCCTTCCCTCCCGAACCGCCTGCCGGGGGCTCCGCCAAGGGCTCCGCCGGGGGCCCTGCCGAACCGCCCGCGATCCCGCGCCAGCGGACGCGCACCGCGCCGCGACCGCCCGCCACCAGGCCCGCCCCCAGCCCCGCCCCCGCGGCCGCGGCCGCGGCCGCGCCCGTCCTGGACGACCGGACGCGCATCGCCGCCGACACCCTGCTGCGCGTCGTCCGCCACGAGCCGCGCCTGCGGATCGGCGAGGCCGAGGCCGTCCGGCTCGCCCCGCTGGTGGCCGGGTGGTTCGACCGGGGCAGCAACCCGGCCGACCTGGCCGCCGCCCTGCTCCCCGGCCTCCCGGAACACGTCCACTCCCCCGCCGGGTTCCTGTACAGCCGCCTCACCGACAAGGTCCCCGCCGCCTTCGCCCCGGCCGCGCCCGCGCCCACCTGCGACACCTGCCACGACCCCGTCCCCCGCCCCGGCCGCTGCCACCGCTGCACCCAGGCCCCGCCGCCCGCCCCCGTCGCCCCGGGCACCGGCGCCGCCCTGGCCCGCGAGGCCCTCCACCGGGCCCGGGCGGCCAGGTGCTGACCAGGCCGGGAAAGCGCCGAGCCCGGCAGCAGCACTGTACGGAAGATGTAGAAAGTGTACAGTTCAGTACATGAGTGACACCTTGCCCATCACCGAAGCCCGCGCCTGCCTGGGGTCGCTGGTCCGGCGCGCCTCCCACGCCCGCGAGCGCATCACCATCACCGACCACGGCCAGCCCGCCGCCGTCCTCATCAACCCCCAGGAGTTGGCCGACCTCGAAGACGCCCTCGCCCTGGCCCAGTACCGAGCCCGGCAGGCCACCGGGGAGACCACGGCCGTGCCGCACGAGCAGGTGCGCGCCCGCCTCGGAATGGAACCACCCGCTTGAGCTTCACGATCACCTGGGACGAACCGGCCATCAACGCCGCCGCCCGGTTCCTCAAGGACGACCCCGAGGGAGTACGACAGGTCATGGACGCCGTCGACCTCCTCGCCGACTACCCCCGCCCGCCCGGCAGTTCCGCGTACGGCTCACCGGACCTCCGCCGCATGCACGTCGGCCGCTACCGCGTCATGTACGAGATCACCGAAGCCACGGTCACCATCGTCGTGATCCACCTCGGCAGAACCGGCTGACCGCCGTCGGCCCGGCCGGTCGGGAATTCACGTGTCCTGCGGGTGGGACCGTGCGAGCATCGGCGGGTGACCGACGGCGGGGCACCGTTCGCCGCCGACCGACCCGGAGGGCCGAGGACGATGATCACCCACCCCGGCCGCGGCTACGCGGTCACCACGATGTACTCCGTGCCCGACGACGCCTGGTACCTGGAACTGACCCTCGTCCGGGGGCAACGGAGCGTGGTGATCGCGGTCGTCCCCGACGAGGACCCGGCGCGCGAGCCGACGGTGTGCTTCGACCCCCGAGGCGAGCACCTGGACATCCCGTACGAGGTCATGCGCTGGTTCATGGAGCTGGTCGCGGACGAGGTCCGGACGTCCCGCGCCTGGATGCGGCTCAGGCCCGAACTGGTGGAGATCGTCCACCGGTTGCGCCAGGAACACCTGGGCGCCGTCGAGGACGACGCCTTCCCCGGCGTCCTCGCGGAGTTGCGCACCGCCGTGCCCGAGGCCGACCTCCCCGTCGTCCTCGCGGCCGCCTTCGGGCTGCACCTCGACGGCACCCCGCTGGACGGCGGGCAGGCGTTCCAGCTCGTTGCCTCGGGGGCGGTGGCCCGTCTTGAGCCGACCGCTCAGCGGTCGGGCCGGGCGGCCGTGGAGCGGTGAGCTTCGTCGGCTTCGTGGACTTCGCTCCAGACGGTCTCGCGGGCGATGCCGCCGTTGCGCGAGGGAGGCGAGTAGCGGTGCCCCCAACGGTCGCCGAGGGCAAGGGCGTTGAGGACGGCGCGGTGGTCGTCCGGGCCGCTGTCGGAGCCGTCGTCGGGGCGGAGGAGGTCGAGTTCGACGCGGTAACCGTCCGGGACGGCGGTCAGCCTGGCCTGCGCGCCGCCGGCCTTGGCGAGGTGTTCGGCGATCTGCCAGGCGCGTTGCCGCAGTGCGTCGCTCACGAGGCGGCGCCCAGCGCGGAGGGGCTCGGCACGGAGGGGCGGGGCGGTACGGGCAACTCGCCGCGCAGGTAGGCGAGTTCAACCAGGGATTCGGCCAGATTCTGCACCCACGGCAGGCCGACGCAGCCGAGCGCGACGGCGCCGAACTCCGGCAGCACGTCGTCCCGGTAGATCGGCGACAGGCCGGGCGGCGGTTCCAACCCGGCTGCCCTGAAGGCCCGTTCGAGCAGATCGGCGGCCCGCTCGGCCTCGGTGAACCTGCCGCGCAGGAACCGGTGGAGGACGTCGGTCTCCCCCAACGGCTGTCCGGTGTACAGCACTTGCTTCCTCACTTCGATGGTGTCGGTGCGGACGGTTCGGGGCGGACGGGCTCGGCCCGCGCGAGGTCCGTACGGGTGGGGTGGCGCACCGCGCACCGACCGACCGTCCAGGACGCACCTCCGTCGGCCGGGACGAGCACCAGCGCGCCGTGCTCGTCGAGGCGGGAGAACTCGCCGAGACGGCCGGTGGCCGCCTCGACCAGCAACTCGCCCGGCTCCGGCGACCACCGCAGCGGATGGGCCGGGCTGAACTCCCCGCCCCGCACGGCCCGCACGTACGGCGCGCCCGTCCAGATCAGCGTCGCCAACTCGCTTGCCACGTCCGGGGTCACGCCGCCGAGCTGCACCAGGTGCGCGCCGGTGGCCGCCCGTTCCACCGCCAGCGAGGGCAGCCTGAGACCGGCCGCTTCGAGCGCCTCCCGGAGGCCGTCGCACACCTTGCGCGCGAAGGCCCGGTCCTGCCGAGCCAGTTGGTCGAGCAGGGAGTTGGCCATGGCGGTCACCGCCCGTTTCCTCAATCCGCGAATGTCACGTTCTGTGCTCCAAGCGTCGCGGACCGGAGCTACGCTGAACAGGAGAGACGCGTTCCACCCGGCGGCTGCAATCGGCGTGCCCCGGAGGCTCATTGCGTGCAACGCGTGCAACGTCAAGGGGAAGCGAGGGCAGCGATGGCCTTCCAGAAGCGACGACCGGATCCCACCCTGAGCGCCCGTCACTTCTACGGCTCCGAAGTCCTCCGCCTCCGCGAGGAACGGGGCTGGTCCCTGGTCCGCCTGACCACCGAGGTGCACTTCTCCACCGCCACGCTGAGCCGGGTGGAGAGCGGCGACCACCGCGTGCCCGAGGGCCTGTCGGAGCAGTTGGACCGAGTGTTCGAGACGGGCGGCCACTTCATGCGGCTCCTGCCGCTGGCGCGGCAGGAGGACCACCCCGCGAAGTATCGGGAGATCCTGGCCCTCGCCGACAGGGCCAGGATGGACGAGTCCTACAGCCCCGGCATCCACGGCCTGCTCCAGACCGAGGCGACCGCCCGGCACATCCTGCGCTCCGGCATCCCCTACGGCCCGGAGGAAGAGGTCGAGCAGCGAGTACGCGCGCGGCTCGGGCGGCAGGTCCGTATGTACAACAGCTCGGAGTGCCGGTACTGGTTCATCCTCGACGAGGCTGCGATCCGCCGCCAGGTCGGCAGTCGGGCCGAGATGGCCGAGCAGTTGCGCACCATCCTCGCGGCGGCCCGGCTCCCGAACGTCGTGGTGCAGGTGCTCCCCTTCTCCGCCGGCATCCACTCCGAGACCTCGTCGTTGTGGCTCCTCGGGCTGGAGGACGGCCGACAGGTGGCCTACGAGGAGACCACCCGGGCCGGGGTGGTCTTCGAAGACACCCGCGAGGTCACGGAACGCAGGGCACTCTACGATCTGCTGAGGGCCCAAGCGTTGTCCACGGCCGGGTCCGTGCGAGTGATCAGTGCCGAGTTGGAAGGACTAGCCCACGATGGCTCATGACGACCTCAAGCAGACTGCCGAACGCCGCTGGCGCAAGAGCAGCTACAGCAACTCCGACGGCGGCGGGTGCATCGAGGTCGACGACGCGCACCCGGGCCACGTCCGCGACTCCAAAGACCCCAGCGGCCCCCACCTGGAGTTCACCCCCACCACCTGGACGGCCTTCGTCACCGCCACCACCACCGGCACGTTCGGCACCATCTGAACCGCCCTCACCCGACCAGAACCACGCTGGAAGGACTGGCCCGATGCCCCACATCACCCTCAAAGCGCCCACCGAACGCCGCTGGCGCAAGAGCAGTTACAGCAATGGCGATGGCGGAGCCTGTATCGAGGTCGACGACGCGCACCCGGGCCACGTCCGTGACTCCAAGGACCCCAGCGGCCCCCACCTGACGTTCGCCCCCACCACCTGGGCCGCCTTCGTCACCGCCACCGCCACCGGCACGTTCGGCACCATCTGAACCGCCCTCACCTGGAGGGCGGCAACGAAGCAGCCGGTGGCGGCCTTGGCGTAGCGGATGCCCAGGCCCCCGCCGCTGCTTGGACCTGTTGCCGCAGCGTTCGACCGCCCACCCCGGATCAGCGGCGGATCACGCGGGATTCGTCTGCCGTGGCCGCCGACACTCCCGCCTCCCACCTCCCGCCTGCCGCCCCGTGCCGGACGGCGGTCCGCGTCGGTCACCATTTCTGGCTGCGCCACTCCGCTTCGGGAACGGGACCCTCCGAGGTGTCACCACAGCGCTCCGCCCAGATCGGGGCGACGAAGATCGGCCGGCTCAGCATGACGTCCCCGGCACGCTGGGCGCGCAGGACCACTCCGAGCGCCTCCGAGCCCGGAGAGGTGTCCTGGCTGTAGCGCAGGTCGTGCCCGTGGGCAGCCGTGTACTCGGTGAATTCGCTTTCGAGTTCGGACGGCACGCGGCCGACCAGCGGCAGCCCGTCCAGGACGACCTGCGGGCCTCGCAGCGCGTTGACGACCACGCACGCCAGGCGTTCGGCGTCGTAGTAGAGCGTGAGGACCGGTTCGTAGGGCGCTCCCGGGAAGTAGAACTCGTCGCTCAGCACCCGGCCGTAGTGGCTGGTGCTCCTGGAGGAGGGCTCCAGGAACCCGTCGAGCGTCTCCAGCACGTCGTCGTACGACATGCCGAACCGCAGCGGGCCCACCCCCTTGAGCGGGTCGAACTCCCACCGGGCCCGGTCCTTCTCCTCGACAACAGCCCAGGCCGTGAACACCGCGCACTCCCTCCTCGTACGGTCCGCCCGCGCCGAGATCGGCCCCCCGGGCCTTCCGTCCACCCCGGGCCCGACAGCAGTCGGCGGCGTCCGGGGCTCCGTGGAGGCCGGCTCGGGGGCCGGCGGAACCGACGGCCACCATAGGCAGCCGCAGTGACAAGCGCGGCCACCCGCGGGCCGGCATCGGGGACGAACGGTCAGGATCCGCCTGTCGAAGTCCCTGGGGAGGGACAGGGCTGGGCCTCCGGCCCGGACCTGCTGGACGCGATTTCCTGGATCGTGTGGGCGCCTGTCCCCGGGGTCCCGGAGGGCGAGGCTGCGTCGGACGTCCTGCGGCTGTCAGCGGAGGAAGTCGATCGCTCCGGAGATCAGGGCCCGTGCCTGCGCACCGTACACCGCGCGGTCCTTGAACCTGTCGAACGCCCGGACGTAGAGACCGACTTCGCCCGGTGCGGTGACCGTCACCTGGGCGGACAGGAGTTCCACCCCGGCTTCCCGGTCGTCGAAGACGTTGAAGGTCTCCACCGGCCACATGGTGCGCGACGCGGTGAACGGGATCACCCCGAGCGAGACGGCGGGCAGTGCCATGGCCGTCCGCAGGTACGCCAGCTGTTCCGCCATCGTTTCGACGCTGCCGAGGCGGTAGTACAGGACCGCCTCCTCCACCAGGACGGCGAAACGGTGCCCGCCCTCGCGGATGACCCGGGAGCGGGCCAGTCGGGCCTGCACCGCCTCGGCCACGTCATCGGGCGTGCGCCGGAAGTCGGCCACCGTGGCGAGCAGAGCAGTCGCGTACGCCTCGGTCTGCAGGACGCCCGGCACCACCCGGGACGAGTAGGCGCGGAAGTGACGTGTGCGCTCGTAGAGGGGCACCGCGGACTCCTGCAGCCTGCGCAGTCCGGTGCGGGTGAGTCTGCGCCATTCGACGTACATGGAGTCGACGGAGCGGTTCGCCGCGATCAGGTCCTCGGCCTGATCGCCGGCGCCGCAGGCCCGGCACCAGGCCCGGATGTCCGAATCCGTCGGCGAACTCCTGGCGTTGACGATCCGGGAGGTCTTGGAGGCGTTCCAACCGCAGCGGGCAGCGAGTTCCCGCCCCTGCAGTCCGGCGTCCAGCATGATCTCGCGCAGTCGTGCGGCGACAGCCAGGCGCGCCTCCTGGGCGCTGGAGGACGGGGAGTTGGGCACGGGGTTCCTACCGCTTCCGGTCCCGAGGTCAGACGAAGTACTGCTCGTGCGGAACAGCCCGCGCCCAGACCGCCTCGAACGCCTCCGCACAGAGCTTCACCACGGCCTGGTCCCCGCACATCTCCGGCCCACCGGAGGCCCCGTCGCCGGTGAAGTGGTTGAACCGGAGGACCCGGCCGTCGAACAGCCAGAAGTCGTTGCCGGGCAGGGCCAGATCGGAGGCACGGCGGCGTGGAAGCCACCGAACCTGTTCGCCCGCCGCGAGGTTGACCACCGTGCCCGCGTGCTCGTAGCGGATGTACGTGGAAACCGGTTCCGACACGATCCGGGCCCGGCGCACCACCACACCGCGGGCGACGGCTGACCGGATCATCGGCACCCAGTCGGACCAGCCCTCGCCGTCGGGATCCAGGTCGGAACGCACACCGGTCCGCTCGTACTCCGCGAACTCCGCAGCCTCACTGGCGATGCCGTAGGAATCACGCATCTCCAGGTGCACCGCGGAGTACCTGGTGTCGGCCAGGAGTTCAGAGAAGGCCGGCACGTTCTGCATCATCGAGCGCCTTTCTGATGATCCCTGCCATGCGCAGTGGAATACGCGTCACGTTTTCGTGGCCCGGGATGCCGATCGAATGACCGGGAACCCACTCAGTCGTACCGATCTCCGCCAACAGGTCGCTGCTGGGCCGGTAGCCCTGGACGACCAGTTCTCGTTCCTCGTCGTCGACCCACACCATCGGACTCTCGTCCTTGCCGGTGTTCGGATCGACCCCACCGAACCGTAGCGTCATGACACCCTCCCGCGCCAAGTCGGTTGTGCGGCAAGGCACGACCTTCCCCTCAAAACCGACGATCCGTCAATAGTGCGCAGCGGGAGGCGAAAACGCTGAATGACGCGATGCTCGGCGCCCTCGGGTGATTCCCCGCAATCGTCCGCAATCGCATTGAGCCCGCCCCCGCCCGCTCCCTACCGTCGAAGCGGTCGCAGCAACGACGGCAAGGAGGCCGGCATGGACACCGACGTACAGCACGACAGCGGCAGCGGAGGCGACGGGCACCCCGGCACGCCGTGGACGCCGCCGCCCACTCCGCCGTCCCCGGACGGCACGACTCCGCCCGGGGACGGCGGGCACCGCAAGTGACGCTCGTACCCGAGCGGGAGGGC
>NZ_JBHUWH010000055.1:0-26434 GCF_042670125.1 Kitasatospora sp. NPDC057198
GTGCGCGATCTGGCACAACCGAACCACCGGCCGACCCGTCACCCGCTCCCTGATCGCCTACGACCACTGACCGACTTCGGAACTACTCGTCTAGCGCGCCCGGGACAGCCGGCCGTCGTGCATCTCCAGCACCCGGTCGGCCCGGCCCAGCAGGTCGCGGTCGTGGGTGACCATCACGGTGGCGGTGCGGTGCGTCCGGGTCACCTCGGCGAGCAACTCGACCACCTGCGCGCCGCGTTCGTGGTCCAGTGCCGAGGTCGGCTCGTCCACCAGCAGCACCGACGGGCTGCCGAACAGGGCGCGGGCGATGTTCACCCGCTGGCGCTC
This sequence comes from Kitasatospora sp. NPDC057198, assembly GCF_042670125.1. NCBI lineage: Bacteria > Bacillati > Actinomycetota > Actinomycetes > Kitasatosporales > Streptomycetaceae > Kitasatospora > Kitasatospora sp. NPDC057198. The sequence goes on from NZ_JBHUWH010000055.1 coordinate 328, forward strand.
GCCGCCCGACAGCTGGTGCGGGCGGCGGCGCTGCTTGGCGCCCGCCAGGCCGACCGACTCCAGCAGCTCCTCGGCCCGGCCCCGGGCCCGCGCCGGGCGGCCGCCGCGCACCGACTCCAGGACGAGCAACTGCTCCACGGCGGTCAGCGAGGCCAGCAGGTTCGACTGCTGGAACACGATGCCCAGGCGCTCGCGGCGCAGCGCGGTGCGTTCGCGCTCGCCCAGCGCGCCCGCGTCCACGCCGTCCACCAGCACCTCGCCGCGGTCCGGGCGCAGCAGCGTCGCGGCGACCGCCAGCAGACTGGACTTGCCGGAGCCGGACGGGCCCGCGACGGCCGCGAACTCGCCCGGCGCGACGGCCAGTTCGACGTCGTCCAGGGCGGTCAGCCGGTGCTCGCCGTCCGGGTAGCTGAGGGTGACGCCGCGCAGCGCGAGACCGGTGCGCAGGGAGGTGTCGGTGGTCGGAGCGGTCACGGCGGGGCCTTCCGTAGCGGGGACGGGGGGACGGGGGTTCATCGGTTGGCGCCCAGGGCGGCCAGCGGGTCGACGGCGGTGATCCGGCGCACCGCGAGGGCCGCGCCCAGCAGGCCCAGCAGCACCATCGCCGCCACCGGGACGGCGACCGTCGAGGCGCCCACGTCGAACGGCACCGACGCCGAGGCCAGTGCCCCGCCGGCCGCGCCCAGCGCCCCGCCCAGCAGCGCCCCCGCCAGCAGGACCGCCGCCGCCTGGGCCAGCGCGTCGCGCACCAGGTAGCCGCTGGAGGCGCCCACCGCCTTCAGCACCGCGATGTCCGGGCGGCGCTGCACCGTCCACACCGTGAAGAACGCCCCCACCACCAGGGCGCTCACCGCGAACAGGAACCCCTGGATCAGCCGCAGGCTGCCCTGCTCGGCCGCGTACCCGTTGATGCCCGCCAGCGCCTCGTCCAGCGGCACCGCCTTCAGGTCGGCGGGCAGGCCGTGCGGCAGGCCGCGCACCGCCAGCGCCGTCGGCTGCCGCTGGCCCGAGACCAGCTGCCAGGTCGACGGGGTGGTCCACACGCTCGGGGCGTGCGAGAGCGAACGCTGCGCGGTGACCGCCGAGACCGTCAACCGCTGCGCGCCGAGCGTCACCTCACTGCCCGGGGCGAGGTGGTACGCGGCCGCCGTGTCGGCCCCCACCGCGACCTCGCCGTCCGCCGGGGCCGCACCCCGTACCAGCGGCGGCAGCAGCGGGGCGTCGGCGCCCAGCACGCTCACCGAGGCCGCGCCGCCGTCCGCCGTCAACCGCGACATCGACACGCCCAGCGGGTGCACCGCCTTCGCGCCCGGACTCGCCGCGACGGCCTCCCGCTGACCCGGTGAGACCGTGCTGGACGCGAACGACACCTCCGCCTCCCCGCCCGCCGGGGCGCCGAACACCACGCCGTCCACCGGGAGCCCGGCGATCGTCGAGGACGCCGCCGAGGCCAGACCGCCGGTCAGGCCGTACAGGAACACCACCAGGGTCGTGATCAGGGTGACCACCGCGCCCATCAGGGCGAACCGCCCTCGGGCGAAGCGGATGTCACGCAAAGCGACGAACACGGGAGACCTCTCGGACGGGGCGGACGGCGGGACGGTTCCAGCCTGGCCCGCGCGGACCCCGCCGACATCGGGGAGAGGGAGGGAGCGCGCACCCCTCGAGCGGTGCACCCGGAAATCCATCGAACGGTTGATGCCGGGGCGGCGTCCGGGGGCCCGCCCGCCCCGTACCCTCGGACAGCGTGCCCCGTACCGAACCGCCGTCCGTTCCGCTGCCCGTTCCGCCGCTCGTCCCGCCGTCCGACACGCACGCCTCCCCGGTCGGGCCGACGCCCGCGCTGCGGCTGGCCAACCTCGCCGTGCACGGCCTGTTCTTCACCCTGCTCGCCGTGCTGCTGGCCCGCGCCGCCGCCGACGGGGAACTCGGACCCGGCGGCTGGGCCACCGCCGGGGCGCTCGCCGCCGGGTACGCCGCCGGGGGCGCGCTGCGGCGGATCCGCGCGTCGCGGCCGCTGGGCGCCGTCTGGCTGCTCGCCGTCACCGCCCTGTGGATCGGACTCACCCTCCAGCACCCCGAGTTCAGCTACCTCGCCTTCCCGCTGTACTTCGTCTGCCTGCACGCCCTGCCGCCCCGGCTCGCCCTGCCCGCCGTCCTCGCGCTCACCGCCGCCGTCGTCGCCGCCCAGAGCACCACCCCCGGCGGCCTCACCACCGCCAAGGTCCTCGGCCCGCTGGCCGGCCTCGCCGTCGCCCTGCTCACCGCGTACGGCTACGCCGCCCTCTACCGGGAGAGCCGCGCCCGCCAGCGACTCATCGACGACCTGGTCCGCACCCGCGACGAACTCGCCGCCAGCCAGCGCGAGGCCGGCCGGCTCGCCGAACGCCAGCGCCTGGCCCGGGAGATCCACGACACCCTCGCCCAGGGCCTGGCCGGGATCGTGCTGCTCGCCCGCGAGGCCGGTGGGGCAGGTGGGGCCGGTGGGGCTGTGGGAGCCAGTGGGGCAGGTGGGGCAGGTGGGGCTTCCGAGGTTGCGGCGCTGCTGGACGAGATCGAGCGGACCGCCTCCGCGAACCTCGCCGAGGCCCGCCGCTTCGTCCACGCCCTCACCCCGCCCGCGCTCGACGGCACCACCCTCACCGACGCGCTACGCCGCCTCGCCGACGGCGCCGCGGCCGCCTTCCACCGCGACGGCGACCCCTACCCGCTGCCCGTCGAAGCCGAGGTCGCCCTGCTGCGCCTCACCCAGGAGGCCCTCGCCAACGCCGTCCGGCACGCCGCCGCCCCGCACATCGCCGTCACCCTCGGCTACCTCGACGACGCCGTCACCCTCGACGTCTACGACGACGGCACCGGCTTCGACCCCGCCACCGCGCCCGCCCCCGACTCCTTCGGGCTGCACGGCATGCACGAGCGGATCGCCGCCCTCGGTGGCACCCTCACCGTCGAGTCCGCCCCCGGGGAAGGCACCGCCGTCGCCGCGGTGCTGCCGCTGCGGGCGGTCGAGCCGCCGGGGGCGGGTGCGGTCGAGCCGCCACCGGGGCGTCCGGCGGGTCCCTCGGCGGGCGGGCCGGCCGGCCGTGCGGGTGGCCGTTCGGGCGGGGCGCTGCGGTTCGGGTTCGGGTTTGGGTCCGCGGGGGTGCGGCGGTGATCCGGGTCCTGGTGGTCGACGACCACCCCGTGGTCCGGCGCGGACTGCGCACCATCGTCGAGGAACTGCCCGGGGTCACCGCCGTCGGCGAGGCCGCGGACGGCGCCGCCGCGCTCGCCCTGCTCGCCGAACTGCCCGCCGAGCAGCGCCCGCACGTCGTCCTGATGGACCTCCAGATGGGCGCCGGCATGCACGGCGTCGAAGCCACCCGCCGGATCACCGCGCTGCCCGACCCGCCCGCCGTCCTGGTCCTCACCACCTACTCCACCGACGCCGACATCCTCGCCGCCGTCGAAGCCGGAGCCACCGGCTACCTGCTCAAGGACGCCCCGCCCGAGGACCTCGCCGCCGCAGTCCACGCCACCGCCCGCGGCGAGACCGTCCTCGCCCCGCCGGTCGCCGCCCGCCTCCTCGGCCGCGTCCGGGCCGGCCGCCCGACGCTCTCCCCGCGCGAGGCCGAAATCCTGCAGCTCCTCGCCGAGGGACTGCCCAACCGGCAGATCTCCAAAAGGCTCTTCATCAGCGAGGCGACCGTCAAGACCCACCTGGTGCACGTCTACGACAAACTCGGCGTGGATTCCCGCACCTCGGCGATCGCCGCTGGTCTGTCCGCCGGAATCATTCGCGCCGCCGAGCGCTGACCGGAATGTTTTGCGAACCTTGCCCGGTATGCGAACCTCCGCTTTTCGGCAGGAGGGGGGAAATGCGCTGGCAGCGGTTTTGTTGGCGCATTCTTGCGAGGCTCTTGGCCGTTCGTTGGTAGGGTCGTGAACGGGCCGTTACGGGGGAGAAGTGGACGACGGCCTGATCGTTCGACCTCTGGGGGGAAACCATGGGGGAAAACGCCGCTCACGCACCGGACCTTCCGGCCGGAACGCTCCGGGTGAATCCGGGCGAAATGCGGAACTGGTTCGGCACGACCAGGGAAATCGCGAATTCCTTCGTCACGGCGGGCCGCTCTGCCGAGGACGAGGTCACCGACGGATACGTGGCACTGTCCGGCTGGGACAGCGGCCCCGCCCTGCGGGACCGTTCGATCCGCTGGGACGACCAGGTCGCCGCGGCGGCCGGAGCCCGGGGAGGGTTGCGCAACAACTTCCTGGGCCTGCACGACCAACTGGCGCAGCAGGTGGGGAACCCGATGGCGGCCAACTGGGAGGGAGCCGCCGCCACCCAGGCCCAGGCCCGGGTGGCGGAGGCGGCGCTGGAGGCGGTCGTTCCTCCTGCGGGCGACGAGAAGGTGCCCGGCCTCGAACGTCCGTTGGCCAACGTCCTCGCGGACTACGTCGACGACACCCACGCCGCGTTCGGGGTGGACGGCTCGCAGCCGTACGGCTCGGAGAACAAGCCCGTGCGCACGGACCTGGACGGCTCGGCGCACATCGAGGTCAACCGGGGCACGCTGATCCGGGTGATGCGTGGCGCCTCCGAGGATCCGGAGGCGTTCGCCGTGCTGAAGGTGGCGGAGAACCGCAAATACGACGAGGTCATGCGGGACATTCCTCCGGGGGCCTCCGAGGAGCAGCAGTTGCGCCTGGTCAACGGGGGTGCCGCGGCCCTGGACCGGTGGAACACCTCGCTCGAGGCGACGAAGTCCCAGCTGAACGGGGAGCCGTCGTAGAAGCACGACGATCCGTTGTCCGTCGGCCGGGTGGGGTGGGTGCGCCCGGCTGACGGAGGGTCATGGGCTGCGGGGTTCCAAGTCGGCTGCGTAGTTATTCGGGTATTGGGGGGAGTCGTGGGCATGTTCGGGTCGGCCGGGGGGCTTCGGCGGAGGTTGGCGTGGTGCGGGGTGGCGTCGGTGGTGTTGGGGGTGCCGGCGGGGTGGTACTTCGGGGGTGGGGGCGAGCAGTGGCGGGAGGGCCTCGAACTGCGGGCCATGTGTCGGGGTGCGGTGGACACCGCCGAGGTGAAGGAGCTGTTCCGGACCAGGGAGAGGGTCCGCGGTAGGGACATGACGTCCTCGAAGAGCGAGTCCGCGCACTGCTGGGTGTACGGGGAGGGGGATCCTTCCGGCTTCTCCGTCGACATCGGTCCGAGCGGTGAGGAAGCCGCTCAAGCTCTGCGCCGCCTCGGCTGGTACGACTCCTTCACCTCTTCCAACCTGGCGGTTCCGACCGGGGCAGGGTGGTCGGGAGTGCTGCGGGTCGTCGCGAAGCAGCCCGTACTCGTCATGGTGGTGCCCTGCGGAGCGGAACCGCTGATCGTCTCGCTGCACTCGCAGAGCCTGGGCTCCCCGGCAGCCGACGATCCGGAGCAGCGTGCGCGGTTCGGGCGGATCGGGGCCCGGGTGGCGGAACGGGCGTCCGTCGAGTGGGGGTGCGGGGCGGTATCCGGTGGGCGGATCGAGCGGATCGGGGCGGAGGGGGACGGGGCCAGGCCGACACCGGGGACGGCCTCCGGGACGTGCGCGGGGGTGCCGGGGGTCGTCCAGGAGTGGCCGACGGACGGCAAAGCGCCGATCGAGGTGTGCAGGGCGTTCCCGTCGGACAGTGCGGACAGCTGGTACCGGCCGCTGTCGGCCTTCTACCCGCCGTTCGGCACCGCGGTACGGCCGGCCCTCGGGATCGACCCCGGCTCCTCGGGGCCGGGGGAGGCGGAGAGACGCATCTGGGCGACCGCGGCGTGTCCGGGCGGTGAGGCCCTCTACCTGGTGCAGGGGGACAAGGAGCCCAACGGAGCGTTCCTGCGGGAGGCGCTGGCCGGGTTCGCCCGGGAGTCGGCGGAGCGGCACGGGTGTGCGGAGCCGGTGCTGCCCTGAGCGGGGCTGGCGGGCGTGGCGGTGCGCGGTGCGGGGTTTCGTAATCGTTCGGGATCGGGGGAGTCGTGGGGATGTTCGGGTCGGCTGGGGGGCGTCGGCGGAGGCTGGCGTGGTGCGGGGTGGCGCTGCTGGTGGTGTCGGGGGTGTCGGCGGGGTGGTACTTCGGGGGTGGGTACGAGCGGTGGCGGGAGGGCCGTGAGCTGCGGGCCATGTGCCGGGGCACGGTGGGCGCGGCCGACATGAAGGAGCTGTTCCGGAGCGGGGAAATGATCCGCGCCAGCGACAGGGAGCCGGGGCGGGGCGAACTCGCGTACTGCGACGCGTTCTCCACGGGAAGCGCCCGGGAGATCGTCTTCTCCATCGGCTGGGGCGACGAGATCGCCACTTCCGCCCTGGACATCCTCGGTTGGCGCGACTACCCGTCCTCCGCCATGCTCGTTCCGGTCGGCGCCGGGTGGTCGGGCGTGTTGGACCCCCACGGGGGGCCCACGCTCGTCATGGTCGTACCCTGCGGGGGAGCCGGTGCGGGAAAGCAACTGGTCGTCACCTTGAGGGGACAGCACTGGTCGTTCTTCGAGGACCAGGACCCGGAGCAGCGTGCGCGGTTCGGGCGGATCGGGGCCCGGGTGGCGGAGCGGGCATCCGCCGAGTGGGGGTGCGGGGTCGCGCCCGGTGGGCGGATCGAGCGGCTCATTACCGAGGAGGAGGGGACCAAACCAGCACCGGGGACGGCGTCCGGAACGTGCACGGGGGTGCCGGGCAAGGTTCAGGAGTGGCCGACGGACGCGAAGGCGCCGATCGAGGAGTGCCGGACCTACCTGCGGCGCCGTCCGGACGACCCGAGCATGAAGCTGTCGGCGTTCTACCCGCCGTTCGGCAGCGCGGTGCGGCCGGCCATCGGACTGGCCGGGGACTCGCACGGGCCCGGGGCCCCCAAGCACAGGGGGTACCAGTGGGCGACCGCCGCGTGCCCCGGCGGAGAGGCGTTCTACCTGGTGCAGGGCACGGAGGAGCCGGGGGAGACAACCCCGCGGGAGGCGCTGGCCGGGTTCGCCCGGGAGTCGGCGAAGCGGCACGGGTGTGCGGAGCCGGTGCTGCCCTGAGTGGGGCCGGCGAGCGTGGCGGTGCGGGGTTTCGGAATCGTTCGGGTATCGGGGGGAGTCGTGGGCATGTTCGGGTCGGCCGGGGGGCGTCGGCGGAAGCTGGCGTGGTTCGGGGCGGTGCTGGTGGCGCTGGGGCTGCCGGCGGGGTGGTACTTCGGGGAGGGCGGCGCTCGGTGGCGGGAGGTCATCGAGCTGCGGGCCATGTGCGCGGGCACGGTGGACAGCGCCGCGCTGCGGGAGCTCTACGGGCGTCCGGAGCAGGTGCGGGGCCACGTCGAGTCGCCGGGGGCGGAGCGGCTCACGCGGTGCTGGGCGACGGGGCCGGATCCGGACGGCTCGACCTGGATCGCGGTGAGCTGGGGCGACAGCGGCGCGAGGCTGGCCCTGGACCGGATGGGATGGGAGCGGTCGACCCAGTGGTCCTTCAATCCGGTCGTACCGCTCGGCTCGGGGTGGTCCGGGGTGCTGACGCCCGGGAAGTACCGGCCCATGGTGGTGGTGGCACTGCCCTGCACGGGGGCCGCCGCGGGGAAGCACCTGGTCGTCTCGGTGGAGTTGGCCGGGTTCGAACTGGAGGCGAGCACGACCGGCGAGCCGTTCGACTCGCCGGCCCAGCGGGCCCGGACGGGGCGGCTCGTGACCGGAGTCGCGGAACGCGCCTCGGACCAGTGGGGCTGCGGCGCCGCGCCCGGGAACAGGATCGAAGACGTGGTGGGGCCGAGTTCCAGGGTGGCCAGGGAGGCGGCCACGCCGGACGGTTCCTGCGCCGGGGTCGGGGGGCGGGTCGACGAAGTCCCCGCCGACGCGTACGCACCGCTCGAAGAGTGCGAGACGCTGCTCCCGTGGAAGGGTGGGCGGTACGGCCTGACGCTGTCCGCGGCCTACCCGCCGTTCGCGGGCGCGATGCGGTCGTTCGTCGGCGCCGGAGCCGCCGGGCCGGGCAGTTCCGGGCAGCTGCGCTGGGCCACGGCCGCCTGCTCCGGCGGCGAGGCGCTCTACCTGGTGCGCGAGACGGCGCCGGGCAGCGCCGTGACGGCACGGGACGCGCTGGCCGGGTTCGCCCGGGAGTCCGCGAAGCGGCACGGGTGCGCGGAGCCGGTGCTGCCCTGAGCCGGTACGGGACCCGATCGGAGCGGGCAGGGAATGTCGGGTGCGGGCGGGGCGTCTCTCCCTAGGGTCGGAGACAAGGAAAACGGAAGGGAGCCGGGGTGCTGGAGCGGCTGAACCAGGCGATGGACCACGTGGAGGAGCACCTCGACCGGCGGTTGGACGTGGCCGAGCTGGCCCGGATCACCGCCACGTCGGAGTACCACTTCCGGCGGCTGTTCTCGTCGTTGGCGGGGATGCCGCTGTCGGAGTACGTCCGGCGCCGGCGGCTGACCGTCGCGGCGGCCGAGGTGCTCGCCGGGGAACCGTCGCTGCTGGACGTCGCGGTGCGCTACGGCTACACCTCGGGGGAAGCCTTCGCCAGGGCGTTCCGCGCCCTGCACGGGGTCGGGCCCGGGGAGGCGCGGCGCAGCGGCGCGGTGCTGAACGCGCAGCCCCGGCTCTCCTTCCGTCTCGTCGTCGAAGGGAGTGCCACCATGCGGTACCGCATCGTGGAGAAGGAAGCGTTTCGGGTGGTGGGCAAGAAGGCCCGGGTCCCGTTGATCTACGAGGGGGTCAATCCGCACATCGTCGAGCACGTGCGGAGCGTCCCGCCGGAGACCATGGGGCGGATCGTCGCGCTCTCCGACCAGGAGCCGGAGGGCGTGGTGTCGGCGACGCTGCGGCTGCCGGAGGAGGGGCCGGCCGGGCTGGACGGGCCGGCCGGCTTCGCGGAGGGCAGCCTGCTCGACTACTATCACGCGGTGGTGAGCGGAGCCGCCGAACTGCCCGACGACCTCGACGTGTTGGAGTGCCCGGCGGGCAGTTGGGCGGTGTTCGAGAACACCGGGCCGTTCCCGCAGGCACTGCAGCAGATGTGGGCCGAGGTCGCGGCCCGCTGGATCCCCTCCAACCCGTACGAGTACCGGCCGGGCCCGGAGATCCTGCGCGTCCGGCCCGTCCCCGACGACCCGGAGCAGTCGTCCGCGCAGCTGTGGATCCCGGTGGTCCGGACCCCGGCGTAGGCAGGGGGAGGGAAAGGGAGAGGGAGAGGAGGGGAGCGGTGGAGCGGGTGCGCGAACTCGCCCTCCGGCAGGCCGCCGGGTGGCTGACGGCGGCCGAACTCCCGATGGCGGCGGCCGAGTTGCTGGCCGCCGGGGTCGGTGGTGCCTCGCCCGCGCTGTGCGACCTGGCAGGCCGGAGCGGGCGCGAGCCGGAGCCGGAGTTGCTGGAGGTTCTCCGGCAGGCGATGGACGAACTCGGCGTCGAACAACCGGAGTCGGCGCAGGCCGAGCGGTGGGCGGTGCGTGAACTCGCGGTCCGGCTGCACGTGGGGGACGCCGATCCGGCCGGGACGGCGGCGCTGTGGTGGCGGTGGGGGAACAGCGCGGAGGGCGGGGCCGAACAGGGCTTCCTCGAGGTGCTGCGCCGGGCCTGCTGCGGTGACTGCCTGGCCGGACGGGCCCGGGAGGAAGCGGAGTCGTACCGGCGCTGGGAGGAGGAACTGCGGGCCGCCGCAGCCGAGTTGGCCGGAGGGTCGGCGGGCCGGCGGGGTTAGAGGGCCCACCAGCAGTACAGGCGCTGGCCGGATTCGCCTGCCCGCCGGGCGAGTTCGGCCAGCGCCCGCAGGACGGCGGCCGCTTCGGCGGGGGTGGTGCCGTACTCCTGGAGCTCCTCCGTCCGGGACCACGCCTCGGCGAGGCGGGGGAGGTCGGCGGGCGGGAGCGTGCCGAGGGCCGCGGCCAGGGTGTCGGTCAGGGTGACGACGGTGGAGCTGTCGTCCTCGTCCGGGACGGCGAGTGCCCGGCCCGCGCGGGGGCGGGCGGCGGCCTCCCGGTAGGTGCAGCCGGTCAGGACGGCCTCCAGCCGGGCGATCACGACCACCGGGTCGACGCCCTTGAGCGGGACGGTGTCCAGGCCCCGGGGGCCGGGGCCGCCGAGGGTGTCGAGGACGGCGAGGGCCGCGGCGTCGTCGGGGGCGGAGAAGTAGTCGCACAGGGGCATGCCGGGGATACTGGCACCCGGTGCTGACAGGCGGAGGGCGTGGGGGAGTGGACGGAGCCGTACGGGTGCTCGCGCTGCGGTACTTCTCGGGCTGGCTGGAGAGCGGGGAACTCCCCATGGCGGCAGCCGAGTTGCTGGCCGACGGGTACGACTCGGCGGCGCTCTGCGACCTGGCGGGCCGGGCGCGCCGGGAGGACGTCGCGGAGCTGGAGTCGCTGCTGCGGGAGGCCGTGGCGGAGAGCGGCCTGCGCTGTCCGGACGTGACGGAGGCCGGGAGTTGGCGGCTGGCCCGGCTCGCCGGGCAGTTGGAGGCGGGGGCGATCAACCCCGGGGAGTTCTGCGAGGCCGTCGGGGCGGGGCCGGAGACGCTCGGGGGCGGGGCCGAGGACCGGCTGTTCGCGGTGCTCGCCGAGTACTGCGACTGCTGCGGGCCGCAGGCGGGCACGCCGGCGTACCGGGAGTGGGGGCGGCGGGTACGGGAGGCCGCCTCGGAGCTGGCGGCCGGGCCGGCGGAGGCGGAGCGGCCGCCCGGGGGGTGACCGGGGTGTGACAGGATCCGGGCATGGTCACCCAGCACCCCCGCCCGCCCGCGCGGGTCGGCCGCCCCCGTGCGCTCGGGCCGTCGGAGAGCGAACTGGCCCCGCGCGAAGAGGTGTTGGCCGCGGCGGCGGAACTGTTCACGGAGAACGGGTACGCCGCCACCACCACCCGCGCGGTGGCGGAGCGGGCCGGACTGCGGCAGGCGTCGATGTACCACTACTTCGCGCGCAAGGAGGACATCCTCGCCACCCTGCTGGAGTCCACCGTCGAACCCTCGCTGCAACTGGCCACCGCGCTGCTCGCCCGGCCCGCGCTCGACCCGGCCGCCCGGCTGTGGGCGCTCGCCGCCGCCGACGCCGCACTGCTGCACCGCGGCCTGTACAACCTCGGCGCGCTCTACCAACTGCCCGAGGTGCGCGGGGAGCGCTTCGCCGGCTTTCGCCGCTCCCGCGCCGAACTGCGCGCCGCCTACGGCGAGTTGCTGCACCTGATCGCCCCGGGGGAACCGGGCCGCGAACTGCGCTGCGACCTGCTGCTGGGCCTGGTCGAGGGCGGGGTGGCGGTGGTCCGCGGCCGGGCGGAGAGCAGCGGGTACGGCACCGAGGAGGTCGGTGCGGCCGTCGCCGACGCGGCGCTGCGGCTGGCCGGCTGCGACCGGGCCGCGCGGGCGGCCGCCGCACGGGAGGGGGCCGGATTGGAGGCCGCGGTGCGCGAGGGGACGGGGAGCTAGGGGAGGGAGCGCGAGGGCGGAGGCCGCGGTGCGGCAGGGGAGCGGTGAGGTGGGAGCGAGTTCGTGGGCGCATCCGACGCGACGCCGCGGACCGGCTGGAGGAGGAGGGCGGTACGTACGGCGTGCTCGACGTGGTCGAAGCGGTGTGCGGCCCGGAGGACGAGGTGCGGGCCGGTGCGGTCCGGCTGGTGGAGGGGCCGAGGCGGTGGAGCTGTTCGGCACCGACCGGCCGGGCGCGGCGCGGGCCGTGGAGGTGACCCGCCGGGCCGGGGACGGCCGGGTGCCGCCGTTCGACCGGGGCGCCGGGTGCTGCACGGCGGTGTACGGCGGGGGCGGCGGCGGTCCCGAGGGCTACTGGTTCCGGGGCCGCAGCGGATTCTGAACGGAGGAGGGGAGGTGAGGGGGGAGGGGGAGAGGCGGGGCGGACGCCCTGGCCCCGGAGGGGGCGGGGGCCTGGGCGTCCGGCGACCCGGCGGGGTGGATCAGGAGTACTGGCCCGGGACGTAGTCCCCGGCGGGCTGCTGGATGGCCACGTTGATCCGGTTGTACGCGTTGATCAGCGCGATCAGGCTGACCAGCGCGGCCAGCTGGTCCTCGTCGTAGTGCTTGGCGGCCTCGGCCCAGGCGGCGTCGCTGATCCCGCCCGCGGCGTCCGCGATCCGGGTGCCCTGCTCGGTGAGCTCCAGGGCGGCCCGCTCGGCCTCGGTGAAGACGTTGGCCTCGCGCCAGGCGGCGATCAGGTTCAGCCGGGTCTGGGTCTCCCCGGCGTGCGCGGCGTCCTTGGTGTGCATGTCGGTGCAGAAGCCGCAGCCGTTGATCTGGCTGGCCCGGATCTTCACCAGCTCCTGGGTCACCGCCGGCAGCGAGGACAGGCCCAGGGCGTGGCCGGCCGAGTTGATGTACTTCAGGAACTTCGCGCCGAGCGGGTTGCCGAAGTAGTTGAGACGAGCGTTCACTGTTGGTGACTCCTTGGTGGTCAGCGCCGGTGTGTTCCGCGCTTCTGAAAGGTTGACCCCGCCGCGACCGCCCGTGTGACAGGCTGCCGATGTGACGCCGGTCACAGCTGCGGCGGGGTGACGTTCCAGTGCCCCGGCAGGTCCGCCTCGCAGAAGACGCACACGAAGAAACCCTCCCGCACCAAGGAAACCTCCCCGCACTCGACGCACCGCCGGAACACCACCGGATGGGTGAACCCGCCCGGGTGCGACGCCCCGGCCCGCTCCAGCGCCGCCGCGACGGCCGGCCAGCACGCGGTGTCCGGGCAGTAGCCGGTCGACAGGTTCGAGACCTCCACGACCCGGCGCCCGGCGGCGAAGGCGACCTCGCCCGCGCCCAGCACCGCCGCGCCGCCCGCGCACGCCACGTGCTCGCTGCGCCGGTCCGCGAGCCGCAGCACCCCGTCCGTCCCGACCGTGTACGTGAACGGGCCGGCCGGGTCGGGCTGTTGCGCCAGCCAGTCGGTGAGCTCGGCCGCCGAGCCGACCGGCGTGCCCGGCGGTGCGGTGCGCGCGGCGGCGCGGATGTCCGGCGGGCCGACGTAGCGGTAGGCGGGGGCGCTCACCGGGGGAGGGTGTCGGCCGGTGGGCCGGCCGGCGCGGGGGTGTGCGCGGGGTTCGGATCGTGGGGGAAGGGGAGCCGGAAGACCACCAGAATGAGCGCGACCAGGGTGGCCGCCAGCAGCAGGCGCGCGCTGCGGGAGGCGAACCGGCCGCACAACCGGGCGGCCGCCACGAAGCAGACCGTCAGGTACGGGGGCGACAGCAACCAGGCGTGCGGCAGGTCGAGGGTGACCGCGGTCAGCGGGGGGAGCAGCACGAGCGCCAGCAGGCCCGCGACGAACGCGCTGCTCCAAGGGTGTTCCAGTCGGACCAGGCGCAGCAGCAGGCCGCCGAGCAGCACGAACCCGGGCGGTGCGAACAGGAGGAGCCACACCTCGGTGTCGGTCAGGCAGCCCACGAACTCGCAGCTGCGCTCCGAGAGCACCGCCACCCACAGCTCCAGGAGCGTCACCACCCCCATCGCGGCGCCCACCAGCGCCGCCCGCGCCTTCGGGCCGAACTGTTCGGGCAGGCCGATCTCCACTGTGCCTCCTGGGCGCTTCCCGCGGACGGACGGTTCGCGGACATAGGGTGGACGCGCAGGGGCGCGGAACGGTTTCGAGGAGGACGCGATGGACTTCGACTGGACGGTGCCGCTGGTCGCCGCACCGATGGCGGGCGGAGCGAGCACCCCCGAACTGGTCGCCGCCGTCAACGGCGCGGGCGGCCTCGGGTTCCTCGCCGCGGGCTACCGCGACACCGGCGGGATGATCGAACAGATCACCCGGACCAGGGAGTTGACCGACCGGCCGTTCGGCGTCAACCTGTTCGTCCCCGGGCCGCCCGCCGCGCCCGGCCCGGTCGCCGCCTACCGGGAGCGGCTGCTGCCCGAGGCGCGGCGCCGGGGCGTCGAACTGCCCGCCGCGATCCCGCCCGACCGGGACGACTGGGACGCCAAGCTCGACGCGCTGCTGCACGGCCCCGCCCGGGGCGTCGAGTGGGTGTCGTACACCTTCGGCCTGCCCGAGCCCGCCGAGGCCGCCGCCCTCCGGGCCGCCGGCCTGCGCCAACTCGGCACCGTCACCAGCCCGGAGGAGGCCCGCGCCGCGACCGCGCTCGGCCTCGACGCGCTGGTCGTCCAGGGCCCCGAGGCGGGCGGCCACCGGGCCACCCACCGGGCGGAGGCGACACCCGGGTCCCTGCCGCTGCTCCAACTGCTGGCCGCCGTACGGGAAGTGACGCCGCTCCCGCTGATCGCCGCCGGCGGGCTGGGGAGCGGGGCCGCCATCGCCGCCGCCCTCGACGCGGGGGCGGTGGGCGCGCAGCTCGGCACCGCGTACCTGCGCACCGACGAGTCCGGGGCCTCGGCCGCGCACCGCCGGGCCCTGCTCGAACTCGACGCCACCACCGTCACCCGGGCCTTCACCGGACGCCCGGCCCGCGCCCTGCGCAACGCGTTCACCGACCGCCACGAGGGGCACGCCCCGGCGGCGTACCCGGAGGTGCACCACCTCACCCAACCGCTCAGGGCTGCCGCGAGCCGCGCGGAGGACCTGACGGCGATGCACCTCTGGGCGGGCACCGCCCACCGCGAGACCCGCGAGGGCCGCGCGGCGGACGTCACCCGGGAGCTGTGGCGGGAGGCGCGGGCGCTGCGCGCGGGGTGAGGCAGGAGAACGGGAGGAGGCGCGGGGAACTGCGCGCGGCGGGAGGTGAGCGTCAGCGTGGTCGCGGGACAGTGCAAGTGATGGTCCTGCTTCGCGATCTTGCTGTGCGTGCTCGGTTGGCCGCGCAGTTCCCCGCGCCCCTGGTTTCGCAGCGTTCGGCGCGCGGCAGGTTTCCCCGCGTCCCTGGGTTGGCGGCGTCCGGCGTGGCGGGTTCCCCTGGTGGGGGTCAGCTCAGGAGGTCGGCCATCCAGGATTCGATGGCGGCGACCTCGCGGGGGAGGGCGTTGGACATCAGGCGGGCTCCGTCGGCGGTGATGACGAGGTCGTCCTCGATGCGGACGCCGATGCCGCGGAGTTCGGCGGGGAGGGTGAGGTCGTCGGGCTGGAGGTAGAGGCCGGGTTCGACGGTGAGGACCATGCCCTCCTCCAGGACGCCGTCCAGGTAGGTTCCGGCGCGGGCCTTGGCGCAGTCGTGGACGTCGAGGCCGAGCATGTGGCCGCTGCCGCAGAGGGTGTAGCGGCGGTAGAGGCCGGAGTCCTCGTGGAGGGCTTCTTCGGCGGAGACCGGGAGGAGGCCCCATTCGGCGAGGCCCTCGGCGATGACGCGCATGCCGGCGCGGTGGAAGTCGCGGAAGGAGGCGCCGGGGCGGAGGGTGGCGATGCCGGCGCTCTGGGCGGCGAGGACGAGTTCGTAGACGTCGCGCTGGGCGGGGGTGAAGGTGCCGGAGAGCGGGAGGGTGCGGGTGATGTCGGCGGTGTAGAGGGTGTCGGTCTCCACGCCGGCGTCGAGCAGGAGGAGCTTTCCGGGGTCGAGTGGGCCGTCGTTGCGGATCCAGTGCAGGACGCAGGCGTGCGCGCCGGAGGCGACGATGGTCTCGTAGCCGGTGCCGTTGCCCTCGGCGCGGGCGCGGTGGTTGAAGGCGCCCTCCAGCCAGCGTTCGCCGCGGTGGTGGCGCAGGGCGGCGGGCAGGGCGCGCACGACGTCCGCGAAGCCGGCGGTGGTGTGGTCGACGGAGAGTTGGAGCTGTTCGATCTCCCAGGCGTCCTTGACCAGGCGCAGTTCGGAGACGGCGGCGGCGAACCGGCCGTCGGGCAGGGCGTGTTCGGGGGAGGGCCGGCCGGCCAGCGCGTCGAGGACCGGGTCGACGCCGGCCAGCAGGCGGGTGGGGACGGAGCCGGTGAACAGCTCGGGCAGGTCGTCGAGGTGGGCGGTGCGCAGGCCGGTGAGCCGGGCGGCCTCGGCGAGGTCGGCGCGCCGGCCGACCCAGAACTCGCCGTAGCGGCGGTCTCGGTAGAACTCGGCGGAGCCGCCGGAGCGGTCGGAGCGGGGGCGCAGGTGGAGGACGGGTTCGCCGTCGGGTTCGACCACCAGGACGTGGCCGACCTGCTCCTCGCCGGTCAGGCCGGTGAGGTGGGCGTAGGCGCTGTCGGGGCGGAAGCGGTGGTCGCAGTCGTTGCTGCGGACCTTCAACCGGCCGGCGGGGACGAGCAGGCGCTCGCCGGGGAAGGCGGCGGCGAGCTTGGCGCGGCGGGCCGGGAAGTGGGCGTAGCCGGGGACGCGCTCGTCGGCGGGCAGCGGGGTGGCGGCCCACTGGCCGGCCATGTACGCCTCCAGTGCGGGGGTGACCGGGAGGTCGTGGCTGCCGGTGTTCAGGGTGGGCTGGTCGGCCATCGTCGGGTGCTCCTCTGACCTGGTTGAGCCGGGACGGCGTGCTTGGCGGGAAACGGACTCGCACCGCGGGGCGGGCGCCGCAATGACGCGGGGCAATGACACGGGTCGATAACAGTCGTGCCCCCTCGTTGCGCAGTGCAATTTCACATTACTATGTTACGGGTCACACCTCAGAGCGGGCCAGACCCCGGGCGGCACAGATCCCCCGTTGAACGGCAGACCGGCCCCCATTCCCGGAGTTGCACATGAACAGGCGTTCCCACGCCGCCCTGGCGGCGGCCATCGCGGCATCCCTCACCCTCGGCCTCGGTGCGTGCAGCAGCAACAGCGGCGGCGGCGACAACGGCAGCGGCGACCAGCAGGGCGTGACCACCCAGGGCGACGGCATCGTCGGCGGCACGCCGGTGAAGGGCGGCACCCTCACCGTCCTGTCCAACCAGGACTTCGACCAGCTCGACCCGGCCCGCAACTGGACCATGCCGGTCATGGACGTCGGCGTCCGGCTGCTCTACCGCACCCTGACCACCTTCAGGGCGGCCCCCGGCGCCGAGGGCCTCAAGATCGAGCCCGACCTGGCCACCGACCTCGGCACCCCCAGCGACGGCGCCAAGACCTGGACCTTCCACCTGAAGGACGGCCTCAAGTACGAGGACGGCACCCCGATCGTCGCCGAGGACATCAAGTACAACGTCGAGCGCTCGTTCTCCGCCGAACTGGCCGGCGGCCCCGACTACGCGGCCCGCTACCTGGCCGGCGTCGACGGCTACCGGGGCCCGCTGGGCGGCGAGCACCTGGGCAAGGACTCCATCGAGGTCCCGGACGCGAAGACCATCGTCTTCCACCTCAAGCGCCCGGTCGCCGAGTTCGGCCAGACCGTCACCCTGCCGACCTTCTCGCCCGTCCCGGTGGCGAAGGAGACCGGCGCCAACTACTCCAACCACCCGGTCTCCTCCGGCCCGTACAAGATCGAGAGCTACGACCGCGGCAAGCGCATGGTGCTGGTCCGCAACACCAACTGGGACCCGAACAGCGACCCGGTGCGCAAGGCGTACCCGGACAGGATCGTCGTCGACCAGACCCTCAAGGGCAC
Organism: Kitasatospora sp. NPDC057198; assembly: GCF_042670125.1. Lineage (NCBI taxonomy): Bacteria > Bacillati > Actinomycetota > Actinomycetes > Kitasatosporales > Streptomycetaceae > Kitasatospora > Kitasatospora sp. NPDC057198. Next base: position 17,673 of record NZ_JBHUWH010000055.1, read on the forward strand.
CGGCATCGCCGACCGCCTGATCGCCGACCAGGGCGACGACAAGAACGCCGTCTCGTACGTCGACCTGCTGCCCGCCAAGATGTCCGAGGTGCTCACCGACCCGGACGTCAAGAAGCGCCTGGTCAGCGAGAACGGCGGCTGCACCACCATGCTCGACATGAACACCACCAAGGCGCCGTTCGACAACGCCAAGGTGCGCCAGGCCATGCAGTACGCGGTGGACAAGGAGTCCTTCGCCGCCGCGATGGGCGGCCCGGCGTTCAACGACATCGCCACCACCTACCTGCCGCCGGCCCTCACCAACGGCGCCCCGGTCGACCACTTCATGACCAAGCCCGCGGGCGACCCGGACAGGGCCAAGCAGCTGCTCGCCGAGGCCGGCCTCCCGAACGGCTTCGACACCGAGATGGTCACCTCCACCGGCGGCAAGCAGCAGGCCGAGGCGATTCAGGCCGCCCTCAAGCGGGTCGGCGTGAACGTCACCATCACCACCGTCGACCCCACCGCCGTCAACTCCATCGTCGGCGACAAGGACAAGCAGCCCGGCCTGGCCCAGCTCGGCTGGTGCCCGGACTACCCGTCGGCGGCCACCTTCCTGCCGATGATCTACGACGGCCGCCAGATCCGCGACAAGGGCAACAACGGCAACATGACCCGGTTCAACGACCCCGAGGTCAACGCCGAACTCGACCGGATCGCCGGCCTGGCCGACCTCCAGCAGGCCAACGCCGCCTGGCTCGCCCTGGACGCCAAGATCATGGACGCCTCGCCCGCCGTCCCGCTGGTGTGGCAGAAGAAGCCGCTGCTGGTCGGCTCCAACATCGCCGGCGCCTTCGGCTCGCCGATCTGGTCCGCGCAGCTCGACTACGCGACCATCGGCCTCAAGTCCGTGAAGTAAGGCGGGAGTTCCCCACATGACCACCCCGCTCACCCCGGCCCCGACCGGGGGAGCGGGGGCCCCGGACGCCCCCGAGGCACCCGCCGCCCCCGCCTCCCCCTGGGCCCTCGCCCTGCACCGCCTGCGCCGCCGGCGCGCCGCCAGGACCGGCGCCGCCATCATTGCCTTCTTCGTCCTGGCGGCCCTCCTCGCCCCGGTGCTCACCGCGATCAGCGGCACCGGCCCGGACGCCATCGACAAGAAGGCGGTCGACCCCTACCTCGGCGGCCTGCCCCGCGGCTCCCTCGGCGGCATCAGCCCCGAACACTGGCTCGGCGTCGAGCCGATGCTCGGCCGCGACATCTTCGCCCGGCTGCTCTACGGCGCCCAGATCAGCCTGCTGGTCGCCTTCGTCTCCGCCCTGCTGATCACCCTGATCGGCACCGTCCTGGGCATCACCGCCGGCTACTTCGGCGGCCGCGTGGACACCGTGATCAGCCGGTTCATGGACATCATGATGTCCTTCCCCAGCCTGATCTTCATGATCGCGCTGCTCTCGGTCGCCCGCGACGTCAACCGCGTCGTCCTGCTCATCGGCGTGATGTCGCTGTTCTCCTGGCCCTACATCGCCCGCGTGGTGCGCGGCCAGACCCTCTCGCTCAAGCACCGCGAGTACGTCGAGGCCGCCCGCGCCAGCGGCACCACCAACCGCCGGATCCTGTTCGGCGAGATCCTGCCCAACCTCACCGGCACCGTCATCGTCTACGTCACCCTCGCCGTCCCCGGCCTGATCGGCACCGAGGCGGCGCTGTCCTTCCTCGGCGTGGGCATCCGCCCGCCCACGCCCTCCTGGGGCCAGATGATCTCCGACGCGGTGCTCTACTACAAGGTCGACCCGATGTTCTTCATCCTGCCCAGCGCCTGCCTGTTCCTGGTGGTCCTGGCCTTCACCCTGGTCGGCGACGCCCTTCGGGACGCCCTCGACCCGAAGGGCAGCCGGACGTGATCGGATTCCTGCTGCGGCGCGTCCTCGCGATGGCCGCCACCCTGCTCGCGGTCTGCGCCCTCACCTTCGCCGTCTTCTACCTGCTGCCCAGCGACCCGGCCGCCCAGTTCTGCGGCAAGGACTGCTCCGCCGACCGGATCGAACTCGTCCGGCAGCAGCTCGGACTGGCCGACCCCCTGACCGTCCAGTTCTGGCACTACGTCACCGCGATCTTCGCCGGCCGCTCCTACGGCACCGGCCAGTACGCCGTCCAGTGCGACTTCCCCTGCTTCGGGTACTCCTTCCAGTCCGCCCAGCCCGTCTGGGACCTGATGACGGACCGGCTGCCCACCAGCGTCTCGCTCGCCGTCGGCGCGGCCGTGCTCTGGCTCGTCCTCGGCGTCGGCGCCGGCGTCGTCTCCGCGCTGCGCCGGGGCACCTGGCTCGACCGCACCCTGATGATCGGCACCATCGGCATCGCCGCCCTGCCGGTCTACTTCACCGCGATGATCCTGCTCTACCTGGTCGTCACCGTCGCCGGGATCCTCCCCTACCCGCGCTACATCGCCTTCGGCGAGGACCCGGCCGGCTGGGTCACCAACCTGATCCTCCCGTGGATCGCGCTCTCCCTGCTGTACGCCGCCATCTACGCCCGGATGACCCGCAACTCCGTCATCGAGACGATGGCCGAACCGTACGTCCGCACCGCCCGCGCCAAGGGCCTGCGCGAACGCCGGGTCGTCGGCCGGCACGGACTGCGCCCCGCCCTCACCCCCGTCGCCACCATGCTCGGCATGGACCTCGGCGGACTGCTGGCCGGCGCGCTCATCACCGAATCGCTGTTCAGCCTCCCCGGCATCGGCAAGCTCTTCGCCGACTCCCTCAACAAGGCCGACCAGCCGGTGATCATGGGCATCACCCTGCTCGCCTCCTTCTTCATCGTCAGCTCCAACCTGGTCGTGGACCTCGTCTACGCCTGGATCGACCCGAGGGCGAGGCTGTCATGACCTCCCACCCGCTGCTCGACGTGCGCGACCTCGCCGTCGAGTTCACCACCGAGGAAGGCACCGTACGAGCCGTCAGGGGCGTCGACTTCACCGTCGAACGCGGCCGCACCCTCGGCATCGTCGGCGAGTCCGGCTCCGGCAAGTCCGTCACCTCGCTGGCCGTCATGGGCCTGCACCGCGGCGCCACCGTCACCGGCTCCGCCCGGCTCGACGGCACCGAACTCATCGGCGCCCCCGCCGAACAACTGCGCAGGCTCCGCGGCCGCAGGATGGCGATGGTGTTCCAGGACGCCCTCACCGCCCTGCACCCCTACTTCACCGTCGGCGACCAGATCGCCGAGGCGTACCGCGAGCACTTCGGCGGCAGCCGCAAGGCCGCCCTGGCCCGCGCCGTCGACGTCCTCGGCGACGTCGGCATCCCCGAACCCGCCCGCCGGGCCGACGAGTACCCGCACCAGTTCTCCGGCGGCATGCGCCAGCGCGCCATGATCGCCCTCGCGCTGTCCTGCGAACCCGACCTGGTCATCGCCGACGAACCCACCACCGCCCTCGACGTCACCGTCCAGGCCCAGGTGCTCGAACTCCTGATGCGCCTCCAGCAGGAACGCGGACTCGGCATCGTCATGATCACCCACGACCTCGGCGTCATCGCCCGGGTCGCCGACGACGTCCTCGTCATGTACGGCGGATCCGCCGCCGAACAGGCCCCCGCCGACGCCCTCTTCACCACCCCCCGGCACCCCTACACCCGCGGCCTGCTCGACTCGCTGCCCCGCCTCGACGCCGGGGACGGCGCCGAACTGCGCTCCATCCCCGGCAGCCCGCCCTCCCTGCTCGCCCCGCCCGCCGGCTGCGCCTTCCACCCGCGCTGCGCCGTCTACGCGGCCGAGCCCGACGCCCGCTGCACGGGCGAGCGCCCGCCGCTGCGCACCGTCGCCGACGGCCACCGCAGCGCGTGCGTCCTCGACGAGGTGACCGCATGACCACCGAGACCGCCCCGATCGCCGACGCCGCCGACTCCGGAGCGCCCGAAGCCCTGCTCAGCGTCCGCGACCTCGGCATGACCTTCCCCGGCCCGCGCGGCACCCTCCGCCGCCGCGCCGGCATCCGCGCCGTCGACGGCGTCAGCTTCGACGTCCGCCCCGGCGAGACGCTCGGCCTGGTCGGCGAGTCCGGCTGCGGCAAGTCCACCACCGGACGGATGCTGGTGCGGCTGCTCGACCCGACCGCCGGCCGCGTCAGCTTCCGCGGGAAGGACATCACCCGGACCTCGCAGCACCGACTGCGGCCGCTGCGCAGCGAGTTCCAGATGATCTTCCAGGACCCGTTCGCCTCGCTCAACCCGCGGCAGACCGTCCAGCAGATCATCGCCGCCCCGCTGCGCGCCCAGGGCGCGTCCAGGGCGAAGACCCGGGCCGAGGTTCGCGACCTGGTCCAGTTGGTCGGCCTCGCCCCCGAACACCTCGAGCGCTACCCGCACCAGTTCTCCGGCGGCCAGGCCCAGCGCATCGGCATCGCCCGCGCCCTCGCCACCCGCCCCGGACTCGTCGTCGCCGACGAACCCGTCTCCGCCCTCGACGTCTCCATCCAGGCCCAGATCGTCGGCCTGATGGAACGCCTCCAGCGCGAACTCGGCGTCGCCTACGTGTTCATCGCGCACGACCTCGCCGTGGTCAAGCACATCAGCCACCGGGTCGCCGTCATGTACCTCGGCCGGATCGTCGAGATCGGCGACAAGCAGCAGGTCTACGACCACCCCGCGCACCCCTACACCAAGGCGCTGCTGTCCGCCGTCCCGCTGCCCGACCCGGCCGCCGAACGCACCCGCGAACGGATCGTCCTGCTCGGCGACCCGCCCAGCCCCGCCAACCCGCCCAGCGGCTGCACCTTCCACCCCCGCTGCCCCAAGGCCCGGGACGTCTGCCGGACCGAGGCGCCCCTGCTCACCCTCACCACCCCGGGCCGCCAGGCGGCCTGCCACTTCCCCGAGGCGTAGCCCCGGCACGGCCCGCCGCACCCGCACCGAAACGCCCGCCCCGACCGGCCGGCCGACCGCTTCCGCGGCCGGCCGGGGCGGGACCACCCCGTGAAAGGAACCACCGCCCCGTGCAAGGAACCGCCGCACTGTCCTGGGACGGCTCCGCACTGCCGTCCGGCCGCACCGAGACCTCCCGCACCGTCGACGCCGGACCGCTCGCCCTGCGGGTCACCGCCATCGGCAGCGACACCGCCCCGGCCGTCACCGTCACCGCACCGGACGCCCCCGGCGTCCTGCTGGTCGAGGCCGGCACCGACGCTCCGGACGCCCGGCTGCGGATCGAATGGCAGCTGCCCTGCACCGGCGCCACCGGCTACTGGACCCCGAACACCGACACCCGCTGGCTGCCCCCGAGTTGGGCCCGGCCCCGGGAAGCCTCACTGCCCAAGGGCGCACCCGTCGGCAGCCTGGTCGGCCCCGGCGACAGCGCCCTGTGCACCTTCGCGGTCGGCGAACCCGTCCGCCCCGTCACCATCGGCGAGGGCGCCGTCGAGGAGACCGGCCGCTACAGCTGGTGGATCGAACAGGACGGCCCGCACACCGCGCTGCGCCTCGACCTGAGCGGACGCCACTTCGCCGACACCGTACGGGAGTGCGCCGCCTGGTGGGCCGCCCTCGCCCCCGTCCGGCCCGTCCCCGACCGCGCCTTCGAGCCGGTGTTCTGCACCTGGTACGCGCTGCACCTGGCGATGACCTCCGCCGACGTCGAACGGCTCGCCGCACTCGCCGCCCCGCTCGGCTTCCGCACGCTGATCGTCGACGACGGCTGGCAGACCGACGAACGCACCCGCTCCTACGCCACCACCGGCGACTGGCAGCCCGCCCCCAGGACTTCCCCGACTTCGCCGGACACGTCCGCCGGATCCAGGCCCTCGGCCTCAGCTACCTGCTCTGGCACGCGATCCCGTTCGCCGGCGACCGCAGCGCCGCCGCGAAGCGGCTCGAGGGGCACACCCTCACCCACCTGCCGCTGCTGGAGACCTTCCTGCTCGACCCGCGCAGCGCCACCGTCCGCGCCCACCAGGTCGAACGGCTCGCCGCCGCGGTCGAACAGCACGGTGTCGACGGCCTCAAGGTCGACTTCGTCGACACCTTCGCCCGCGAGCCCGCACCCGGCGTCGCACCCGACACCGTGCCCGGCGCCGCCTCCCCGGAAGCCGACTGCGCCACCGTCGCGGAGGGCGTGCAGAAACTGCTGGCCGAACTCGACGCCCGGCTGCGCGCCACCCGCCCCGACGTCCTGGTCGAGCACCGCCAGGACTACACGGGCCCCGGCCTGTGGCCCTACGCCACCATGGTCCGGGCCGCCGACTGCCCGCACAGCGCCGTCGAGAACCGCGTCCGCACCGCCGACCTGCGGCTCACCGCCGGACCGCTCGCCGTGCACGCCGACCCGCTGACCTGGCACCCGCAGGAGAGCCCCGAGCAGATCGCCGTCCTGCTCCAGTCGGTGCTGTTCGCCACCGCCCAGGTCTCCGTCGACCTCGCCGCCCAGGACGCCGACCAGCTGACCGCCCTGGCGTTCTGGCTGAGCGTCATGAAGGAGCACCGCGACCTGCTCCAGCGCAGCGAACTGCGGCCGCACCGGCCCGAGTTGGCCTATCCGGTGATCGAGGCCCGGGACGGCGCCCGGCTGGCCTTCGGCCGCTACGCGCCGCTGCCGCTGTGGGCCCGCGGCGAGTGGGAACTGCTGCTGGTCGCCAACGCCGACCAGGACACCCTGGTGCGGATCGAGTTCGACCGCGCGCCCGGCACCGTCGACCTGCTGGTGCAGGACTGCCTGGGCGGCACCGTCGCCCGGGCGCAGACCCCGGTCGGAGGGACGGAGCTGTCCGTCCGCGTCCCCACCGGGGGTCTGCTTACCCTGCGCAGGTAGCAACCGCCGCCGGCCGGGGCCGGCTTCGGAGGATCACACCTCCAGGTCGGCCTCGACCTTCTTCAGCTGGTGCCGGGCCATCGCCAGGTTGGCCCGGTTGCGGTCCAGCGCCAGGTACAGGAACAGGCCCTTGCCGGTGCGCGAGGTCAGCGGCCGGATCAGGTGGTACTGGGTGGAGAGGCTGATCAGGATGTCCTCGATCGCCTCGTTCAGGTTCAGCAGCTCCATCGCGCGCAGCTTGGCCCGCACCACGTCGGTGTTGCCCGCGGCCGCGACGTTGAGGTCCAGGTCGGACCCGCCGCCGATGGTGCCCAGCGCCATTCCGCTGTTGTAGTCGACCAGGGCGACACCGATGGTGCCCTCGATCGCGCTCATGATGTCCTTCAGCGCGGTTTCCACAGCAGCCATTTTTTCCAAGTACCTCTTCCGTGAAAGGAATTGACGACCCGTCAAGTCTTTGGCGCGACGGGTTTGTTGCGGGATGAGATGAGCGTCAGGGGCCAGGGAGGGGGACGGGCGGGCGGTCAGAAGGTCGTCCGGTCGAGGTCGGCGTCGGCCAGGGCCGCTATCCGGGCCCCGGCCCGGCGGGCCTCCAGGTGCAGCCGCCCCACGTTGGCCTGCGAACCGGCCAGCAGGGTCAGCACGGTGTACGCCCCGGCCGCGTACGTCGCGGTGTAGCCGCGCTCGCCGCGGGTGATCAGCTCCCGGAAGGCGCCCTGCCCGGTCGCCTCGGTGAGCCGGGAGCCCACGCCGAGCGCCGCGGCGGTCAGCGCGGCCACGCTCTCCGCCTCCAGCGCGGACGCGTCGTGCGCCACCACCAGTCCGTCGATGGTCGCCACCAGCGAACCGGTCAGGTGCGGGATCCTCGCCCGCAGGCCCTGCAGTTCGGCCTGCACCTCGGCCTCCGGCAGCACGGGGGTCCTCCTCGCGGTCAGTTGTCGAAAGGTCCGCTTCATGACTCGGTCGGCGGGACGGGGCGGGCGAGCGGGGCGGTCACAGGGCCTCCAGGGCAGCGCGTAGTCGGAGCAGCAGGCCCACCTCCGGGTCCGAGGAGTCGTAGGAGCGCGGGCCGGGCGGCAACAGCACGTCCGGCGGCGCGGCTTGCGGCACGGCGGCCGGGGGCGGGTCGGGGACGGCGGCCGGCCGGGGGGCGGTCAGCAGCCCCGCGGCGGCCAACTGCCGGACGTCCAGCAGCGTGCCGTAGGTGGAGCGCCCCAGCAGCCGGGCCAGCTCGGGCGCGGTACGGGTGCCGTCGGCCGCGGCCAGCAGCGCCTGCCGGCGGCGGCGCGGCACCGCGGTGCGACGGGTCGGGGCGGCGCCGGTGGCCCGCAGCGGGGCGCGGTCCAGCTCGGCGGACGGCCAGCAGCCGTCCAGCAGCGAGCGGCGGCGGCCGATCGCGCCGCGCAGCTCCAGCACCGACAGCGGGCGGGCCAGCCGGAACACCGGGACGGCGGCCGGGTCGAAGCGCAGCTCCCCGTCGTGCTGGGCCAGCGCCTCCTGCGCGCCGTCCAGGGTGGCGGCCAGCCGGGCGAGTTCGAGCTCGCCCGCGCCGACCAGGCCGCTGCCCAGCAGCTGCTCGGCGAGCCGCCCGGCGCCCGGCAGCAGGCTCTCCTCCCACTGGCGTACGGTGATCCGCCCGGAGCCGGTCAGCAGGTGGCCGACGGTCGCGGCGCCCGGCGCCTCGGCGTGCACCACCAGGCCGCCCGCCAGGTGCACCGCGCCGCCGGGGCCGTGCAGGGCGCCGGTGGAGCCGTCCGCGGCGAGGTCGGTCAGCGCGGCCTCGAAGGTGGTGGCGGGCGCGCAGCTGGAGCGCCGGCGCCGGGGGAGCGGGGCGGCGTGGGCCCGCCGCGCGCGGGGGGCCGGGGCGGGGGGCGTGTCGGAGGTTCCGGCGGAGGTTCCGGCGCCGACCGGACCGGGGGCGAGGGTTTCGGCGCCGATCGGCCCGGGGGTGACGGTCTCGGCGGGGACGGGCTCGGCCG
>NZ_JBHUWH010000056.1:0-26386 GCF_042670125.1 Kitasatospora sp. NPDC057198
GTATAAGAGACAGGCCCTCCGGTCCGGTTCCGGCCTACTTGTAGATCCGCAGCACCCGGCCGATGGAGCGCACGTGCCCGAGGGTGCGCAGTTCGTCGAGCGCGCCGTTCAGTGCGCGCTCGGTCGCGGGGAACGTGACGAAGACGACCCGCGCCTGCGACTCCGAACCGTCCTGGTCCACCTTCTGGATCGAGACGCCGTGCCGTCCGAACACCCCGGTCACCTCGGACAGCACGCCGGGCGCCTCCTCGACCTCGGTCCGGACGTAGAACGAGTACTCCAGGTCCTCCTTCGGCCGGATGGCGGCCGGCGCGCCCACCGGGACCCTGCGGTGCGTACCGCGCCGCAGGTGGTCGGCGGCGGCTATGACGTCGCCGAGGATGGAGGAGGCCGACGGGCGGGGGCCCGCGCCGCGCCCGTAGAACATCAGCTCGCCGGCGGCGGTGGTGTTGACGAACACCGCGTTGAAGCTCCCCCGGACGGTGGCCAGCGGGTGGTCGCGCTCGACCAGGGCGGGGAAGACCTGCACGCCCACCTGGCCGGCGCCGGCGCCGGCGCCGTCGCCGTCGGCCGGGAAGCGGTCGGCGACCGCCCGCAGCTTGATCACGTAGTCGAACTGCGCGGCCAGCTCGAAGTCCACCCGGTCGAGGTCGACGATGCCCTCGCGCGGCACGTCGTCGGCGGCCACCGCCTGGTTGAACGCCAGCGAGGCGAGGATGGCCAGCTTGGACGCCGCGTCGGCGCCGGTCACGTCGGCCGTCGGGTCGGGTTCGGCGTACCCCAGGTCCTGGGCGGCGGCCAGCACCTCGTCGAAGGCCAGGTTCTCGCCCATCATCCGGGTGAGGATGTAGTTGGTGGTGCCGTTGACGATGCCGGCGACCCGGGTGATCTCCTCGCCGGCCAGCGACTCGCGGATCGGGCGCAGGATCGGGACCGCGGCGACCGCGGCGGCCTCGAAGAAGAAGTCGACGCCGCCCCGGTCCGCCGCCGCGTACAGCTCGGGGCCGGCCGCCGCGACCAGCTCCTTGTTGGCGGTGATGACCGGCTTGCCGGCCTCCAGGGCGGCCAGGATCAGCTCGCGGGCCGGGGCGACGCCGCCGATCAGCTCGACGACGACGTCGATGTCGTCGGCCTTGACCACGTCGTACGGGTCACCCGTGAACAGCTCCGCGGGGACGTCCACCGAACGGGGCTTTCCGGGGTCGCGGACGGCGATCCGGGCGAGTTCCAGGGAAATTCCCGTCACGTCCTCGACCGCGGCGAGCCGCTCCACGAGCAATTCGGCGAATGCCTCCCCGACAGTTCCACACCCCAGCAGACCCACCCTGACTACATTTCCCATGGCGGACACCATACACACCTGCCATCTTTCATTAAACGGAATACCGGCGACTTCTCAGAGTCCGAGACGAATGGCCGCCCCGGGCCGCCGGAGGAACAGGGCGCGGAAAGCGGCGCCGGGCCCGCTCACGCCGACCGCGGCGGCGGGAGCACCGGCGCCGGGAGGTTCGGCAGGTGCGTCCCGAAGCTCCTGCGGTAGTACACCAGCGGGGGCTCGCTGCCGGACAGCTCCGCCGACTCCACCCGGCCCAGGACGATCACGTGGTCGCCGCCGTCGACCAGGTCGACCGCGGCGGCGGCGATCCAGGCCGGCGCCCGCAGGATCCGCGGCAGGCCGCGGTCCGGCCGCCACTCCACCCCGGCGAACTTGTCGGTCGCCGCCCTGGCCGCGAACGACAGTGCCAGCGCGGCCTGTTCGGCACCGAGCACGTTGAGGCCGAAGCCGCCGCAGGAGCGGATCGCCTCGAGCGTGCGCGAGCGCCGGTCCAGCGCCACCAGGACCATCGGCGGATCGACCGACAGCGAGGAGAACGCGCTGACGGTCGCCCCGGACGGCCTCCCGTCGGCGCCGGTCGCGGTCACCACCGACACCGGGGTGGCCACCCGCGCCATGACCTCCTTGAACGCTCCCTGCAACTCGGACCCGGCGGTCCCCGCCGCGGCCGACTTTCCGAAACCCATGAGCAAACCCCCGTAATTTCACAGTCCAGCGGATCAGATTTCCGAGACGAAACTCCGGTCGTCCGGATCCATTTCCAGGGAGAATCCGAGCCCGGGGAGCTCCCCGGCGAACCAGGTGTCGATCAGCGCCCGGTACCCGGGCGAGCCGAAAATGTCGGAAAGCGCCTCGTCGACCGCCCGCAGGAGTTTCCCGTCCTCCTTCCGCAGCAGGAATCCGTAGTCCTCGCCGCCCAGCCGCAGGTCCAGCATCCGGACGTCGGCGCGGGCCTCGCCGGCCAGCAGGGAGCGGAGGATCACCTCGTCCGCCACCATCGCGTCGATCCCGTCGTCGGCCAGGAACGCGTCGCGGGCGGCGCCGATCGACGGCACTCCGGTGAAGGAGTACCCGAACCCCGGGTCCGGTTCGGCCTCCAGCGCGGCCTGGCTGGTCGAGTCCCGGATGCCGACCACCCGCAGGTCGCGCGGGCCGGGGTCGCCCTTCAGCGCGATCCGGTGCGAGGTGCGGAAGATCGGCCGGCTGAAGGCGAAGCGCCGCCGGCGCTCCTCCGTGATGGTGGTCGACCCGCACTCCAGGTCGATCCGGCCCGCGGCGAGCAGGCCCTCCCGGGTGGTCGAGGTGACCTCGACCGCCTCGACCGGCGGCACCCGGTCGGCGCCGCCGTGGATCCGGGCGAGGACCAGGTCCGCCAGGTCCACCGAGTAGCCGATCGGCCGGAATCCGGCGGTCGGCGAGTAGGAGAACGGCGGAGTGTTCCGTTGGAACCCGATCCGGATGCCTGCGTCGGTGAGACTAGCGAACACCGCTTCCCCCTTCGTCCGTCGAGTCGGCAGAGCGTCCCGGCGGGCCGCCCGCCAGGGCGAGCAGCGGTCCGGGACCGGTGAGCAGGTACATGTGGCCGCCGTCCACCGTGCGGTGGGTGAACCGGCCGGTGGTCAGCGCCGCCCAGCCCGCCGGGGCGTCCGGCGGCACCAGGTGGTCCCCGGCGGCCGTCACGCAGTGCAGGTCGAGCGGGAGCGGGCGCGGTACGAACGACGGGAACTCCCGTGCCATCCAGGCGAGGTCGGCCGCCAGGGTCCCGGTGTGGAACTCGTCGGCCCCCTCCGGCGCGGCCTCGGCCGGCCCGGGGATCCCGGCGGGGGAGTACGGCGGCGGCGCCTGCGCCGACACCACCACCGAGGCCCGCCGCCGGTACACCGTCCACAGGGCGTCGGCCGCCATCCAGGCGAGGGCCGCGCCCATGCTGTGGCCGAGCAGGACCAGTTCCTCGTGCGGCAACCCGTCGATCTCCCGGGCCAGTTCGAGGACGAGCCGGTCCAGCGGCTCGGTGAGCGGTTCGGCGAACCGGTCCTCGCGGCCCTCGAGCCGGACCAGCACCAGGTCGGTGTGCGCGGCCAGGGCCGGCGCCCAGCCCTGGTAGGCGGACGTGCCCCCGCCGGCGTGGTGGAAGCAGACCGTCGCGCGCGGGTGCCCCGCGGCGTGCGTGCGCAGCAGCCGCGGGCGGTTCGGCCGGTCCGTCATGCGCCGGAGCCGATCCGCGCCGGTTCGCGGCCCGGCAGCACGACCTCCCGCAGCCCGCTGCGGTAGCGGTCGGCGAGTTCGCGGTACTCGGCGGCGGTCCCGTCGAGCACCGCGACGTCGCTGTCGCTGAGCGTCATGAGGACGCTCGCCGGGTTGCCGGCGATCAGGCTGCGCGGGCCGTAGCGCGGCCCGGCGCTGAGCACCACGCCCGCCGACACGCGCGAACTCTCCCCGACCGAGACGCCGTTGAGCACGATCGCGCCGATCCCGACCACCGTGCCGGAGCCGATGGTGCAGCCGTGCAGCAGCGCGCCGTGCGCCACGGTGACGTCGCTGCCCAGGACCAGCGGGTGGTCGGGGTCGGAGTGCAGCATCGCGTGGTCCTGCACGTTCGACCCCCGGCCGATCCGGACCGGGCCCTTGTCGCCCCGGACGGTCACCCCGGGCCAGAGGCTGACGTCCGCGTCGATCTCGACGTCGCCGATCACCACCACGTCGTCGAAGGCGTAGACGCTCGGGTGGATCCTCGGCCGGACGCCGTGGAAGCTGTACGTGCGCACGGTTCAGACCTCCTGGGGGAGCAGGGTGGCGAGGCGGGCCAGGCTGCCCAGCACCTCGTCCTTGGGCAGGCCGAAGTCGACCAGGCAGGCGACCTCGTCGACGCCCATCGACCGGAAGCCCTCCAGCACGGTGCGCGCGCTCGCGGTGTCGCCGATCAGCGAACTGGTGGAGACGTAGCGCTGGAACACCATCTCCACGAAGGCGTCCCGGTCGTCGCCGAGGTTCAGCAGGGTGTCCGACTTGTCCTTCAGCTCGGCCTGGCCGGAGGTGGCGTGCTGGCCGACGAACGAACCCAGGTACTCGGTCATGGCGGGCCGCACCAGCTCCACCGCCCGGGCCCGGTCGGTGCCGACGTAGGTGTGCAGCATCAGCGAGACCACGCCTCCCTCGGGGTCGAGGCCGGCCCCGGCGCGGGCCGCCCGGTAGATCTCGATCCGCCTGCGCAGCTCCGGCGGACCGAAGTTGATCAGCGCGGAGAGCACGTTGAGGCCGTTCTCCCCGGCGAACCGCCAGGCGTCCTCGTTCTTCGACGTGGTCAGCCAGACGGGCAGCTCCGGCTGGACCGGCCGGGGGAAGGTGAGGATCTCGTGGGTCGCGCCCAGCGGGTCCCGCCGCTCCAGGGGGGTGCCGCGCCACAGGCCCTGCAACTGCTCGCGGGCCTCGTTGAGCAGCAGCGACCTCTTCTCGTACCCCTCGGGGTTGAGCACGAAGTCACGGGCGTGCCAGCCGGGTGCCAGCGCGAGGTCGACCCGGCCGCCGGAGAGGTTGTCGACCAGCGCCCACTCCTCGGCGGCGCGCAGCACGTCGTGCAGCGGCAGGTTGACGCTGCCCGCCCGGATGCGCACCCGCTCGGTGACGGCCGCCAGCGCGGCGCCGAGCACCGCCGGGTTGGGGTACGCGCCGCCGACCTCGGTGAAGTGCCGTTCGGGCGTCCAGATCGCGGTGAATCCCGCGCGGTCGATGTAGCGGGAGACGTCCAGCAGCAGGTCGTAGGGGTCGGCGCCGCCGGTCAGGCCGGAGAAGAAGATCACCCCGAGGTCGGGCACCGGCGGCCGGGCCCCGGCGGCCGACGCCGGGTCCGGGGTCGGCGCCGGGGCGGTGGCGGGGGCGGGGGTGCCGGACCTGAGCCGGGCCTTCAGTCCGGCCAGCCGGTCGGCGTCCAGGAACGTGCTGTCAGACATGGGCCGGCTCCTCGATGAGCATGGCGGTGATCACGGTGGAGGTCCCGGAGATCGAGCTGTTCTCGTAGAAGTCCCGTACGGACAGGTCCAGTCCGAAGGTCTCGCGGAGCTTGTTGATGAGCTGGATGGCCATCAGCGAGTTCCCGCCGAGTTCGAAGAAGCCGAGGTCGGCGGAGGTGGCGGACCCGCCGAGGAAGGTCTTGAAGATCTGCGCGACGATGCTCCGGACCTCCTCGTCGGCCCCGCCGTCCGCACCCCCGTCCGCCCCGCCGTCCGCACCGCCCCCGCCGTTCCCCGCCGCCCCGACCGGCTCGGCGGCCGGGACGGGGAGGGGCTCGGCGACGGCGACAGCGACGGGCGCGGCGGCCGGCTCGGCGGCGGGTGCCGCGACGGTGGCCGCGGGCTCCACCCAGTGGATCCGCTTCTCGAACGCGTACGTGGGCAGCGCGGTCATCCGCCGGGCGGCGGTGTGGTCCGCGATGTCCACCCGCGGATCGGTGGCCCAGCCGAGCGCGAGCGCGTCGGCGAAGGACTCGGCCTCGGTCTCCGGCTCGCCCAGGGTCTGCGCCAGCACCGGGGCGGGCGCGCCGGCCGCGGCGAAGCCGCCGCGCACCAGGGTGCCCATCGACCGCCCGGCGCCGATCTCGACGAACCGGGTGACGCCCGCCTCCCGGAGGGTGTCCACCGACCCGCCGAACTCGACCCGGCGCACCAGGTGCTCCGCCCAGTAGCGCGGGTTGCGCGCCTCGTACTCGGAGAGCACCCGGCCGGTGATGTTGGAGACCACCGGGATCCTCGGCGCGTGCAGCTCGCGGGTGCCCAGGAAGGCGAGGAACTCCTCGACGGCGCCCTGCATGAGCGGCGAGTGGAAGGCGTGGGAGGTCCGCAGCCGCTGGTGCGTCACCCCGGCCTCGGCGGCCAGGGCGGCGGCCCGCTCGACGGCCGCACGGCTGCCGGAAAGCACCTGCTGTCCGGGCGAGTTGACCGCGGCGACGACCAGCGAGCCGTCGGCGACCAGCTCGGCGAACGGGGCGGGGTCGGAGACCGCCAGCATGGCCCCGGCGGGGCAGGCGGCCATCACCCGGGCCCGGACGGCGACCAGTTCCGCGGCCGTGGCCAGGTCGAAGACGCCGGCGACGGCCGCCGCGACCACCTCCCCGAGGCTGTGCCCGAACAGGTAGGCCGGGGTGACCCCGGCGTCCAGCAGGGTCTGCGCCAGGGCGTACTCGACCGCGAACAGCAGCGGCTGCGCCACCTCGGTGTCGGCGGTGTCCCGCTCCCCGCCGCCGTCCAGCAGGGCCCGCAGGTCGAACCCGGTGTGCGCGTCCACCGCCGCGACCGCCTCGGCCAGACGGCGGGCGAAGGCGGCGTTCCGGGCGGCGAGTCCGGCGCCCATGGCGGGGCGCTGGGTGCCCTGGCCGGCGAAGACGAAGGCGATCGCGTCCGAGCCGCTCTCGGCGCCGGTGTGGTACCGCTCGGCCTTGAGCCGGGCGACCGCCTCGGCGGGGTGCACGGCGGCCAGGGCGGCCCGGTGGGGGTGCAGGGTGCGCCCCTCGCGCAGGGTGTGCGCGTACTCGGCGAGCACGGCGCCGGGGTCGGCGGCGAGCCGGGCGGCGAGTGCGGCCGCCTGGCCGCGCAGCGCGGCCCGGGAGCGGGCCGAGAAGGCCAGGACGCTCGGCCGGCCGTCCGCGGTGTCCGGTGCGGCGGCCGGCTCGGGGTCGGCCGGGTCGGGCCGGTGGCTGCGCAGCAGCACGTGCCCGTTGGTGCCGCCCATGCCGAAGGCGCTGACCCCGGCCCACTGGAGGGCGGTGCGGTCGAGCTCCAGGCCCTCGGTGGTCACGAAGTAGCGCGAACCGTCGAGTTCCAGCGCCGGGTTGACCTCCTGGACGTTCACCGTCGGCGGCACGAACCCGTGCTCGAGCACCAGCGCGGCCTTGATCAGCCCGACGATGCCGGCGGCGATGTTGAGGTGCCCGAAGTTGCCCTTCAACGAGCCGATGCCGCAGGGCGCGCCGGTGGTGCCGTACGCCTGCTTGATCGCCTCGACCTCGATCGGGTCGCCGAGCGCGGTGCCGGTGCCGTGCGCCTCCAGGTAGCCGACGTCGGCCGGGTCGGCGCCGGAGATCTCCAGCGCCTCGCGCAGCACCGCCACCTGTCCGGAGACGCTGGGCGCGGTGAAACTCACCTTCTGCGCGCCGTCGTTGTTCACCGCGGACCCGGCGATCACGGCGTGCACCCGGTCGCCGTCGGCGACCGCGTCGGCGAGCCGCTTCAGCAGCACCAGGCCGAGCCCGTTGGTGAACAGCGTGCCGTTGGCCCGGGCGTCGAACGGCCGGCACACCCCGTCCGGCGAGAGCACCCCGCCGACCTGGTGGCGGTAGCCGGCCTCCTGCGGCACGCGGACGTACACGGCGCCCGCGATCGCGGCGTCGCACTCGTTCAGCAGCAGGCTCTGTACGGCCGAGTGGACGGCGACCAGGCCGGTCGAGCAGGCGGTCTGCACGTTGACGCTGGGGCCGCGCAGGTTCAGCTTGTACGAGATCCGGGTGGCGAGGAAGTCCTTGTCGTTGCCGTGCCGGACCACCATCTCGCCCAGCGCGTCCATCAGGTCCGGGCGCTGGAGCGGGCCGGTCACGTAGGTGCTCATGCCGGATCCGGCGAACACGCCGATCCGCTGGGCGGTGCGCTGCGGATCGATGTTGGCGCGCTCCAGCAGCGCCACCGACTTCTCCAGCATCAGGCGCTGCTGGACGTCGAGGATGTCCGCCTCGCGCTCCGAGTAGCCGAAGTACCCGGAGTCGAACTCCGCCACGCCCTCCAGCACCCCGGCCCGCTTGACGTAGTCGGGGCGCGAACGCTGCGCGGCGGGCACGCCGGCCGCCGCGACCTGCTCGTCGGTCAGGTCGGAGACGGCCGTGCGGCCGTCGACCAGCCGGGCCCAGAACTCGTCCACGTCGGCGGCCTGCGGCAGCCGGCACTCCATCGCGACGATCGCGATCAGGTCGTCATCGTTTTGCATGTTCATCCCAAGTCCGGTGTCGGAAGACCCCGACTGCGGCGGGTTCGCCGGGCCGTCAGGACGCGCTTGCGGGAGGCCGCGCCGGCGGTGGAAACGGCGTTCCCCGGCCCCCGGCCCTCCGGTTCGTGAAACATCTGTTCGAGGAAGGAGAGTTGGGCGTTGAAGGACGCGTGCTCGAAGAGCCGCACCAGCGGAAAGGTCACGCCGAATTCCGCCTGGACCCGCGCGTGCAGGACGACGATCGTCAGCGAAGTACCGGACGCGTTGAAAAAGGTGATGTCGCGGTCGGCGAGCGGGCTCGCGCCGCCGCCGGTCACCGACTGCCAGATGGCGGCCAGCCGGTCGGCGGTCGTCCCGGTGCCCGCGGGCACGGCCGCCCGGCGCCCGCGCTCCCGCAGGTGACCGGCCGCGACCTCGGTGAGCGCCCTGCGGTCGACCTTCCCGTTGGGGAGCTTCGGCAGCGCCGGCAGGTAGACGAAGGCGGACGGCACCATGGCGCTCATCAGCCGTTCGCCCAGGTGGGCCCGGAGCTGCGGCTCGGCCTCGGCCGCGCCCTCCAGCACGGCCACGACGACCTTGGTGAAGCGGTCCTCCTGGGCGCAGACGAAAGCCTCCCGGACGCTCGGGTGGGCCTGGATCGCCGCCCGGACCTCCTGCAGCTCGATCCGCACGCCGGCGATCTTGACCTGCTCGTCGGCCCGGCCCAGGATCTCCAACTCCCCGTCGGCCGCCCGGCGTCCGCGGTCACCGGTCGGGTAGGCGCTGATCCGCTCCCCGTCCACGTCGATCCCGACGAAGGGCGCGACGATGCGGCCGTCCATCAGGTACCCGTGCGAGGGGTGCTCGGCCGCGATGTGGATCTCGCCCACCTCGCCCGGAGCGCACACCCGGCGCTCCTCGTCCAGCACGAAGCTGCGGGAGCCGGGCAGGCTCCGGCCGACCGGCTGGACGCCGGGCCGCGGGTCCGCGGGGACGCGGTGGAAGTGCTGGGCGAGGGTGGTCTCGGTCGGGCCGTAGAGGTTGACCACCTCGCAGCCCGGGAAGTACTCCCGCCACCGGCGCACCAGCGCGGAGTCCAGCGGTTCGCCCGCGAAGAACGCGTGGCGGACGGAGGGGACGGGCGCGGCACCGGCCGCCGCCGCGGTCCACACCTTGCCGAGCGAGGGCACCAGGTGGAGCGCGGTGATCCGCTCTCCGCGCAGGAAGTCCAGGGCCCCCGCGGCGTCCAGGTGCAGTTGGTCCGGGACGCACAGGGTGGCGCCGGAGACCAGTGGGGTCAGCGCGTCGCGGAACCACACGTCGAAGGAGAGGTTGGTCAGGTGGGCGAACCGGTCCCCCGGCCCCACCCCGAACTCCTCGGACTGCCAGCGCAGGAACGAGGACAGCCCCGTGTGGCTGCCGACGATGGCCTTCGGCGTGCCGGTGGAGCCGGAGGTGAAGGCGACGTAGGCGTGGTCCCGGTCGTCGAGGGCCGGCCCGGGAACGGCCCCGGGCCGCGGCGAGCAGCGGATGCGCGGGGCGTCCGTGCAGTCCGCGACCGCCCGGACCGGACCGGTGCCGAGCATGGTCTCCCGGCGCACCGCGGGCAGCGCCTCATCGATCAGCATGACCGCCGCCCCGGACATCCACGTACCGAGGACGGCGGATATCACCGCGGCACTGCGGTGGCCGATGATTCCGACCGCGTCGCCGTTTCCGACGCCCAGGCCCCGGAGTTCCGAAGCCACTTCCGCGGACCGGTTGAATAACTGCGAATAACTGACCGTCTCGACCTTCGAAGAGACGGCGGTGGCGTCGGCGAATTTCTCGCACGCCAGCCTCAGAATATCGTCTACCGCCTGCACAGCGAATCTCCATGTGAGGACAGGTGAAAGCAGCCCCTTGGCGGCGAGGGTGAAGCCACTCGGGCCGGGGCGCGATTGGGCCGCAGATCGGCCGGGAAAGCGCTGGTGCGCGAAAGGAGAAGAACGGGAATCGGAGGGCCGGGAAACCGGGGAACCGGGGAGCTGGGGAACCGGGGAACCGGGGAACCGGGCTTCGGGCCGTGCGGGGCCGCCGGCCCGGGGGAACGGGAGGCCGGCCCCGGGTCCGGGCGGGAACTCCCGGTCCCGGAGGGCTACCGGGTCTGCTGGAAGGTCGCGAGCACCACGGCCGCGAGCATGAACAGCGAGCCGAACACCTTGTTGAGGATCGACGCCTGCCGCTCGGTCTTCAGCTTCAGGGCGACCCGGGAGGCCAGGCCGGTGTAGCCGGCCATCACCACGAGGTCGGTGAAGGCCATGGTCAGGGCCACCGCGAAGTACTGGGGAACCAGGGCGTGACCTGCGACGATGAACTGCGGGATCACCGCGAGCATGAAGATGTAGCCCTTGGGGTTGATCAGGTTGAGCGAGATGCCCTTGCCGATGATCTCCGCGACCCCGATGCGGGGACGGTCGCCCTCGCGCAGGGAGATCGGCGAGCCCTTGGAGAGCATCTGGGACAGGCCCAGGTAGAAGAGGTAGGCCACGCCGGCCCACTTGAGCACGTTGAAGGCGACCGGCGAGGCTTGGATGATCACCCCGAGGCCCACCACGACGACCAGGAAGACCGTCCACAGGCCGATCACCAGGCCGACCGCGCCGAGATACCCGCGCCGGAAGCCGTAGTTCAACCCGTTCGACATTGAGAACACCGAGCCCGAGCCCGGTGAAAGGGAGAAAATCCACGAAGCCGCAAAACAAGTGATCCATGCATCGAATGGCATGGCCGCCTCCCCCGAGGAATAGCCGCTGATGTGATTTCTCGGCATGTGGGGCGCCGGAATCGAGCGGAGCCTAACACAGGGCCTTGAGTGCTCCCGCAACACCGGTCCATCATGTGGACATCAATTCGGTGGGGGGCGTGCTCCGGCCCTTTCGACTCGCTCCCGAAATCGATGTATTCGCTGGTCATCGCGGTGGGGGCGGGCGTCCGGCCCCACCGCCGGGGGTGCGCGCGGGGGTGGCGGCGGAGGCGGTCCGCGACGGGCCTCCGGGGGCGGCCGCCGACCCCAAAGTCCGCACACGCTCCGAAAGGGCACCCCGGCGGCCGGGCCGCACCGGGGCGGCCTGTCGTCCTCAACTTCCCCTTCTTGTACGGGAGTTGGCGGTCGGGAGCGGCTCTTGGCGCCGGTGCGCGGCCGTGAACGCGAAGTGGCGTGCAACCCAACGGCCCGTTGACGCGTTGAGTACTGGGGTGGGGGAGCGCCGTCCGCCCGCCCGCCGGGGGCCGTCAGGGTGCCGAGGGGGCGCCCGCCCGTCCGCAGGGGTCGCCCGTTTGCCGAGGGGCCGTCAGGGCGCGGGGCGGACCGTCACCACCGGCTCGTGGTGCACCGGGAAGTTCACCGAGGAGGCGATGAAGCAGTCCCGCGACGCCGGGCCGTGCAGGGCCACCGCCCGCTCGCGCATCGACTCCTCGGCGATCTCGATCCGCGGCCGGAGCACCACCTCGGTGAACCGGCCGCCGTTGCCCTCGGTGGCCATGGTGCCCGTGGAGTCGTCCGCGTAGGAGCGCACGACGACGCCGTTCACCGCGCAGTGGTGCAGATAGGAGAGCATGTGGCACTGGGCGAGCGCGGCCAGCAGCAACTGCTCCGGGTTCCACCGGGAGCGGTCGCCGCGGAAGGTCGGGTCGGAGCTGCCGAGGATGTCCGGCACGCCCTCCGCCGACACCGTGTGGTCCCGCCGGTAGGAGCGGTAGTGGTCGGTGCCGGTGCCGAGGTCTCCGGTCCACTCGACCCGGACCGCGTAGTGGTGGGAACGCGAGAAGGCCATGCGGTCGCTCCTTAGTCGTTCGCGGCCGGCCGGTCGGCCGCGCGGGTGTCCAGGACGTGCCGGCGGGCCGCCGCCGCGGCGGCGGCAGCGTCCCCGGCGGTGATCGCGTCGAGCAGGTCGCGGTGCTGGGCGTCGACCAGGGCGGTGCGGGCGGGCGCGCGCAGGGAGCGCAGGGTGGAGACCTGGATCTGGTCCCACAGCCGGTCCAGGGTGTGCAGCGCCACCGGGTTGGCGGCCAGCTCGGCGATCCGCCGGTGGAAGTTCCGGTTCAGCCGCACCGCTCGGGCCAACTCCCCGTCCGCGGTGGCCCGGTGGGTGAGGTCGGCGAGCACGGCCAGGTCCGCCAGTTCGGCCGGGGCGAGCCGCCCGTCCCGCTGCCGCTCGGCGGCCAGTTCGGCCGTCAGCGCCTCCAGCGCGGCCCGCACCCGGTAGACCTGCGACAACTCCTCGTCGTCCAGCCGCACCACCCGCAGACCCCGCCCGGCCCCGGCCAGCAGCCCGTCCGCGGCCAGCGCCCGGAACGCCTCCCGCACCGGCGTGCGGCTCACCCCCAGCGTCTCGGCGACCTCCACCTCGCCCAGCCGGGCCCCCGGCGGGTAGTGGCCGTCCAGGATCAGTTCCCGCAACCGCCGGCGGGTGCTCTCGGTCTGCACAGGGCCAGCCTAGGCTTCTGCATGCACTGCATGCAAAGGCCGGGCGCGCGGCGCCGGGGCCCGGCGGAAGAACTCGTTGGGGCCCCGTCGGTGCGGTCCGCTATATTCGCGCAGCCTCGACCCGCACCACTCGCAGGGGGAACACCCAATGCCGTTCGACCAGGAGCGCCCCGGGAACGAAGACCCGGACGGCGCCCGGGACGACGCCCCGGCCGCCCCGCCCGCGCTCTCGCTGGAGAAGCCCGCCCCGGCGCCGCCCGCGGTCTCGTTCGCGAAGCCCGGCATACCCGGCGGCGACTTTGTGCGCGCCGCGGACGCGGACGCCGGTGCTGGTGCGCCTGCGCCTGCGGCTACTGCTGCCGCCGCGGGTACGGCTGTTGACGCCGCCCGGTCCGCGGCCGAGGAGGCGACCGTCGTTCAGGGGGCGCCCGCGGCCCCCGCCCCGACGACGGTCGAGCCCGCCGTCCCCGAACCCGCCGCCAGCCCGTGGGCACGGCCCGCTGCCCCGACGCCGCCCGGCGTCCCGCAGAGCGCTCCCGCGCCCGCCGCCGTCAACCCGTGGGCCGCGCCCACCGGTTCGACACCGCCCGGCGCGCCCCAGGCCGTCCCCGGGCCCGCGCCCGCCGCCGTCAACCCGTGGGCCGCGCCCACCGGCGTCCAGCAGGCGTGGGGGAGCGGCGCCGTCCCGCCCCAGCCGGGTACGGCCCAGTACCCCGCGCAGGCCCCCGGCCCGTACGGGATGCCCGGCTACCCGGTGTACCCGCAGCCGTCCCGCTCGGCGTACGCCAACGGCCTGGCCATCGCCGCGCTGGTGGTGAGCTTCCTGTGCTACCTCGGCATCATCGCCATCGGCCTGGGCGCCGCCGCGCTGGTCCAGATCAGGCGCACCGGCGAGCGCGGCAAGGGCATGGCGGTCTCGGGCATCGTGATCGGCTCGGCCTGGCTGGTGCTGCTGGTCCTGGTGATCGTCAACGGCGGCTTCCACTTCCAGGCCGACACCGACCGCTCCAGCGGCGGGCTGTCGTCGGTCTCGCCGCTGCGGCTGAACGCCGGCGACTGCGCGGACCTGGGGTTCAAGACCGCGGTCAAGAAGGCCGACTGCTCGGTGTCCCACAACGCCGAGGTGTTCTGGAGCAGCGTCTCCACCGCGACGGGCGGCTACCCGGGTGCGGAGGCGCTGCAGGACGAGGCCGACCGGCTCTGCTCGCGCCACCTGGACGAGTACGTGATGGACATGTGGTCGATCCCGGAGACGACGGACTACCCGGCCGCCTACCCGGACCAGGACACCTGGAACGTGGTCGGCGGTCGCCAGATCGTCTGCTTCCTGAAGTCGGACAAGCCGACGACCGGTTCGCTGCGCAAGGACAGCAGCAACCTGACGTCCGACCAGGTGCAGTTCCTGGAGGCCACCAACGAGATCGACCGGCTCTGGGTCGACGTACCGGACGAGGACCTCGACGTCGCGGACAACCCGGGGGCGTTCCGCTCCTGGGCCCGCGAGCTGGCTGCCGGGGCCGACGCGCAGGCCGCGGCGCTCGGAGCCGCGCACTGGCGCGGTGTCGACCAGGCGACCGTCGGCAAACTGGTGCAGGAGACCGCGGTCGCGTCCCAGCACTTCCGGGCCGCCGCGGTCGCCGATGACAGCGACACCGTCGAGGACGAGCTGCTGGCCGGCTACCAGCACCTCGGCGAGGACTACATCCTCGACCTGCGCCGCGCCCTGGAGCTGACCACCCAGGACGAGGAGCCGGCCAAGCGCCCCTCGGAGCAGGTGGTCTGACCCGCGCCGACACCACGGCCGGCCGGTACCACCGGCCGGCCACGGCACCGGCTCCAGGGGTCTTCGGCAGGCAAGTCCCTGACCTGCAGAGGTGTGACTGGCGGTGCCGCGAAGCGGTCCGCCCGCCTCCTGGGATCACCGCGGTCGGGCACGCGGCGCTCACCGGCCATGACCCTTCGTCACCGAAGTTTCGGACGGTGGGTGTTCCACCAAGGGCACGAGAGAGGAGCGGTGGCGGCAGCGGGACAGCACGTCGGTCCGTTCGCCGCGTTCGACTGCGCTCCGACCGTCGACGGGCCGGCGGGGAAGTCCCGCGGCAGGACGGTCGTCCCCGTCGCGGCCGCGCCGGGCCGTCCCAGCCGGGTCCCGCACCGTCGACCCGGTGTCCCGCCGGCCCGCAGCCCGAGGGGGTGTCCGGCCCCGGGGCGGGAACACGGTCCGCCGGAAGGGACCGGGGACCGGAGGCCGAGCCGGGCTCCCTCGCCGGGGACGGCTATAAAGAGGGGGTGTACGAAACCGCGGAAGACCTCGCCCGACTCCAGGAGCTCATCGACGACAGCGCCCGCCGGGCCTCTCCCGGCCTGCGCGCCTCCTTCGGTCTGCCCGAACAGTCGCTGTCCGCCGCGCAGGTGGTCCGGCGCTGCGACGGGGTCTTCCAGGTCGTGCTGGCCACGGTGACGGCCGCCGGGGAGCCGCGCTGCGCACCGGTCGGGGCACTCTTCGTCCACGGCCGGTTGTACGTCCCCACGACCGCCGGGTCGTTCCGCGCCCGCAATCTTGCGGCCCGCCCCGCGCTGAGCCTCAGCCTGGCCGGCGATGACGGTTTCGCCCTGGTCGCCCACGGCACCGGCGAGTTGGTCACCCCCGCCGACCCGGGGTTCGGCGAGGTCGAGGACGCCCAGTCCGCCGCCAGGGGCACGCGGGTGGGCGACTGGGGGCAGGGCCTCTTCGTCCGGGCGCGGCTCGGTTCCCTGTTCACCTACGCCCGCGACCCGAAGAGCTACCCTCCGGCCGAACCGGCGCCGGCCGCGGGTTCCGCGGGCCCGGCCCGCCGGTCCTGAGCCGCAGCCCCACCCACGGCGGTCCGGGCCGGGCGCCTCGGCGGCCTACCTACAACGCCCGCAGCCGGCCCGCCCCTCGGGCGCGGGCTCATCGGGCATGGCACGCGCCCTGCTGGTCGGATCCGCCCAGAGAGAAATGTCTGTTCCGGAGCCCTCTGTCGGGTCCGGATCGACGACCCCCGCCTCACGAGAGCCGTGCCCCGGCCGCCCACGCGGCGGCGTGCCGGACCAGGCGGGACGGCAGCGCGGGCGCGCCCGTCCAGTGGAGGTGCAGGTAGGAGGCGTGCACCGAGCCGTGCAGGTGGCCCTCGGTGTGCGGGCCGGTGGGGGTGCGCCAGCCCCAGGCGGGGGACGGGCCGGCCGCCGGGTCGGTGGCGGTGCGGTGGAACTCGTGGCCGCGCACCCGGGAGCCGGCCGCGGCGAGCGGCGAGTCGGCGAGGGCCACCGCCTCCCGGTAGCCGAGGGTCAGCCGGGGCGTCATCCGGGCCGTGCTGTCCAGTACCCCGCACATCGGCAGGCCGTCCAACTCCCGCCCCAGGTACAGCAGTCCGGCGCACTCGCCGACCACCGGCGCCCCGGCCGCGGCCAGTTCGGCGACCGCCGCGCGCAGGGCCGCGTTGGCGCTCAGCTCGGAGACGTACACCTCGGGGAAGCCGCCGCCGATCACCAGCGCGGCCGTCCGCTCGGGGAGCCGTTCGTCGTGCAGCGGGTCGAAGGGCACCACCTCGGCCCCGGCGGCGGCCAGCAGTTCGGCGTTCTCCGCGTAGGAGAAGGAGAACGCGGCGCCGCCCGCCAGGGCGATCCGCGGCCGGGGGCCGGGGGCCGGTTCGACCTCGGCCGCCGCGCTCCAGGGGGCGTCGGTCAGCGGCGGGGCGGTCCGGGCCAGTGCCAGCACCGCGTCCAGGTCGACGGAGGCGGCGACGAGTTCGCCCATCTCGCGGACCGCCCGCAGCGCCTCGGCGGAGCGCTCGACGGCCGGGACGAGGCCCAGGTGCCGGGACGGCGTGTCGACCGCCCCGGCCCGGCGCACCGCGCCGAGCACCGGCACGCCCGAGCCCTCCTCCAGGGCCTCGCGCAGCAGCGTCTCGTGCCGGTCGGAGGCGACCTTGTTCAGGATCACCCCGGCCAGCCGGACCTGCGGGTCCCAGGACGCGAAGCCGTGCACCAGCGCCGCCACCGACCGGGACTGCGAGGAGGCGTCCACCACCAGCACCACCGGCGCCCGCAGCAGCTTCGCGACCTGCGCGGTGGAGGCCAACTCGCCGCGCCCGGCGGCCCCGTCGTACAGGCCCATCACGCCCTCGACCACCGCGACGTCCGCCCCGGCGGCGCCGTGCGCGAACAGCGGGGCGATCCGCTCGGGGCCGCTCATCCAGGCGTCCAGGTTGCGGCCCGGCCGCCCGGCGGCCAGCGCGTGGTAGCCGGGGTCGATGTAGTCGGGGCCGACCTTGTGCGGGGAGACCTTCAGCCCGCGCGCGGCCAGCGCCGCGATCAGGCCGGTGGCCACCGTCGTCTTGCCCGCCCCCGAGGACGGCGCGGCCACCACCAGGCGGGGAATCACGCTGCTCAAGGCGCTACCACTCGATGCCGCGCTGGCCCTTGCGGCCCGCGTCCATCGGATGCTTCACCTTGGTCATCTCGGTGACCAGGTCGGCCAGTTCGGTCAGCGGCTCGGGTGCGTACCGGCCCGTCACCACCACGTGCTGGCTGCCCGGCCGCTCCCGCAGCACCTCCACCACCTCCGCCACGTCGATCCAGCCCCAGTGCAGCGGGTAAGTGAACTCGTCCAGCACGTAGAAGCGGTACGTCTCGGCCGCCAAGTCCCGCTTGACCTGCTCCCAGCCCTCCCGGGCCGCCTCCTCCGAGGACTCGATGTCGCGCTGCACCCACGACCAGCCCGACCCCATCTTGTGCCAGGCCACCGTGCCGCCCTGCCCGGACTCGCCGAGCACCCGCAGCGCGTTCTCCTCGCCGACCTTCCACTTCGCCGACTTGACGAACTGGAACACCCCGATCGGCCAGCCCTGGTTCCAGGCCCGCAGCGCCATCCCGAACGCCGCCGTCGACTTGCCCTTGCCCGGCCCGGTGTGCACCGCCGTGATCGGCTGGGTCCGGCGCTGACGCGTGGTCAGTCCGTCGTCCGGGACGTTCTCCGCCACTCCCTTGGGCATGCTGCTCACGCCGCCTTTCGCGTCATCGTCGTCGTCCGTGCTTCCCGCACCAGCGAGGCCACGCCCTCGGCCCGCAGCTCGTCCAGGCTGACCGCCTCACCGTGCAGGTGCGCCGCCAACTCCCTTGCCAGGCCCAGCCGTACGGGGCCGGACTCGCAGTCCAGCACCACCGCGGCCACGCCCTGCGCGGCCAGCAGGCCGGCCGCCCGGCGGGCCCGGGGCAGCGCGTCCCGGCCGCCGGTGGCCCGGCCGTCGGTCACCACCACCAGCAGCGGGCGCCGGTCCGGGTCGCGCAGCCGCTCCACCCGCAGCACCTCGTGCGCCCGCAGCAGGCCCGCCTCCAGCGGCGTCCGGCCGCCGGTCGGCAACTGCTCCAGCCGGGCCGCGCCGACCTCCACCGAGGAGGTCGGCGGCAGCGCCAGCTCCGCGCCCGCGCCCCGGAAGGTCACCAGGCCGATCTTGTCGCGCCGCTGGTAGGCGTCCATCAGCAGCGACAGCACCGCGCCCTTGACCGCGGTCATCCGCTGCCGGGCCGCCATCGAACCCGAGGCGTCCACCACGAACAGCACCAGGTTCGACTCCCGGCCCCGGCGCACCTGCTCGCGCAGGTCGTCCCGGCGCAGCACCAGCGCCCGCCCGGCCCGGCCGCGCGCCACCTGGTGCGGCGCGGCCGCGCGCAGCGTCGCGCCCAGGTGCAGCCGGGCCAGCCTCCCGCGCGGGCGGCGGGCCCGGACGGTGTGCCCGGCGTCGGTCTCGGCGGGCGAGCGGCGGCCCTGCGCGCCCCGGCCGGTGCCGTCCACCTTGAACAGCCGTGTGCGGTACGGCCGGTCGGCCGCGACCGGCGCCGACTCCCGCCCGCCACCCGGGCGTTGCCGCGGGGGAGCGGGGGTGTCGTCCGAACCGGCCTCCCCGGCGGGCGCGTCGGGCACACCGGGCTCCGGCACGCCGCCACCACCGCCGGGTCCACCGCCGCCGGGACCACCGCCGTCCGGGCCGTCGTCCTCCGGACCCTCCGGACCCTCAGGACCCTCCGGCCTGTCGGGCCCGTCCGACCCGTCCGGACCGTCCGAATCCTCCGGCCCGTCCGGCTCCGAGGGCTCCCGGTGCTCGGCCAGCGTCCGGTCCAACTGCTCCTCGTCCAGCCCCGGCGCGTCGAACGGGTTGCGCCGCCGCCGGTGCGGCAGCGCCAGCCGGGCGGCCGTCCGGACGTCCTCCTCGGTCACCGCGGTGCGCCCCGCCCAGGCGGCCAGCGCCACCGCGGTGCGCGCCATCACGATGTCCGCGCGCAGGCCGTCCACCTCGAACGCCGCGCACAGCGCGGTGATCTGACGCAGCGCCAGGTCGGAGAGCTCCACGCCCGGCAGCAACTCCCGTGCGGCGTCGATGCGTTCGGCGAGCTCCCGCTCACGCCCGGCCCAGCGCGCCGCGAAGCCGGCCGGGTCGGCGTCGTACGCGAGCCGCCGGCGCACCACCTCGGCGCGCTCGTCCGCGTCCCGGGTCGCGGCGATCTCCACCGTCAGACCGAACCGGTCCAGCAGTTGCGGCCGCAGCTCGCCCTCCTCCGGGTTCATCGTCCCGACCAGCAGGAACCGGGCCGCGTGCCGCACCGACACGCCCTCGCGCTCCACGTACGAGCGGCCCATCGCGGCCGCGTCCAGCAGCAGGTCCACCAGGTGGTCCTGCAGCAGGTTGACCTCGTCGATGTACAGCACGCCGCGGTGCGCCTTCGCCAGCAGGCCCGGCTCGTACGCCTGCACGCCCTCGGCGAGGGCCCGCTCGAGGTCGAGCGAGCCGACCACCCGGTCCTCGGCGACGCCGACCGGCAACTCCACCAGGTGCGCGGGGCGTTCGGCGACCTCCGACCCCGGGTGCGGACCGTCCGGGCACTGCGGGTCCGGCGTGGCCGGGTCGCAGGCGAACCGGCAGCCCGGCACGGTGGCGATCGACGGCAGCAGCCCGGCCAGGGCCCGCACCATCGTCGACTTCGCGGTGCCCTTCTCGCCCCGCACCAGCACCCCGCCCACGGCGGGCGAGACCGCGTTCAGCAGCAGCCCCAGCCGCAGGTCCTCCATGCCCACGATCGCCGTGAACGGATAACGGGCCTCGGTCACTCGGCACTTCCCCTCTCCAGCGGGGCCGGGGCCCCGGGCGGAACGAACGGCAGACCCGCCGGTGCCCCGTTCTCGATCAGCTTCCACAGCGCGTCGGTGTCGGCGTGCTCGGCGACCAGGTCGCCCAGCGCGTCGAGCTGCTGCTCGCGGGCGGCGGCGAAGGAGGTGTCCGGCGCCGGCACGAAGGAGCGCCCGGCGGCGCGGGCCGCCTCGGCCAGGAAGGCCCGGCGGAAGGCGTCGTTCTCCAGCAGGCCGTGCCAGGTGGTGCCCCACACCGCGCCCGCCCGGCAGCCGTCCAGCGGCCGCCCGGCGGCGTCGGTGACGAACGGCTCGCCGCCCTCCACCGCCACCACGCCGTGGTGGATCTCGTAGCCCTCCACCGGCTCGCCCAGCGCCGTCCCCGACGGCCGGGCCAGCACCTTCTCCGCGCCGAACACCACCCGGGTCGGCAGTAGCCCCAGACCGGCCACCGCGCCGGACGACTTCGACTCCACCGCGTCCACGATCTCCCGGCCGAGCATCTGGTAGCCGCCGCACACCCCCAGCACCGGCAGCCCCGCCGCGGCCCGTGCCGCCAGCGGCCCGGCCAGGCCCTGCGCGCGCAGCCAGGCCAGGTCGGCGACGGTGGCCCGGGTGCCGGGCAGCACCACCAGGTCGGCGTCGGCGAGCTCCTCCGGCCGGGTCACCCAGCGCACCAGTACGCCCGGCTCCTGCGCCAGCGCGTCCACGTCCGTGAAGTTCGACAGCCGCGGCAGCCGCACCACCGCGACCCGCAGCACCTGAGCGCCCACCGGGCCGCCGGCCGCCGGGCGGGACGCCACCGCGGCCAGGCCGAGCGAGTCCTCCGCGTCCAGCCACAGGCCCGGCAGCATCGGCAGCGTGCCCAGCACCGGACGGCCGGTCAGCCCGCGCAGCATCTCCAATCCGGGCTCCAGCAGCCGGGCGTCGCCGCGGAACTTGTTGACGATCCAGCCCGCGACCAGCGACTGGTCCCGCTCCGACAGCAGCGCCAGCGTCCCGAACATCGAGGCGAACACCCCGCCCCGGTCGATGTCCCCGACCACCACGACCGGCAGCCGGGCCGCCGTCGCCAGGCCCATGTTGGCGATGTCCCCCTCGCGCAGGTTGATCTCCGCCGGGGAGCCCGCGCCCTCGCACACCACCACGTCGAAGCGTGCCCGCAGGTCCGCCAGGCACTCCAACGCCCGCTCCAGCAGCACCGGTTTGCGCTCCCGGTAGTCCAGCGCGCCGACCTCCGCGACCGGCCGGCCCAGCAGCACCACCTGGCTGCGCCCGTCCGCGCCCGGCTTCAGCAGCACCGGGTTCATCGCCGCCTCCGGCGCCACCCCCGCCGCCTGTGCCTGCATCGCCTGCGCCCGGCCGATCTCCGCCCCGTCGGCCGTCACGAAGGAGTTCAGCGACATGTTCTGCGCCTTGAACGGCGCCACCCGCACCCCCTGCCGGGCCAGCCAGCGGCAGATCCCCGCCGTGACCACGCTCTTCCCGGCGTCCGAGGTCGTCCCGGCCACCAACAGCGCGCCGTTCACGCCAGAACTCCTTTCGAGGCGCCCCGACAGGGGCGCGAGGAACTGCGCGCAGCGGAAGGCAGCACGACGAAGTCCCGTTCTGTCACAGTCAGTTGCAGCACGTATCCACGCTGAGGCGGGTTCACCTGCGCGTTCGCCCGCCCAGCGCCCGCAGGGCGAGCGTGGTGGCCAGCGCGAGCGCGCCGACCCGGCGGGAGAGCCGGCAGGCCCGCGCGATGTCGGCCGGGCCGACCGGCGGCAGCTCCGCGCCCAGCACCGGCCGGTGCTCGACCCGCTCGCCGTAGCGCAGCGTCCCGCCCAGCCGCACGCCCAGCGCGCCCGCGAACGCGGCCTCCGCCTGGCCCGCGTTGGGGCTCGGGTGCGCGGAGCCGTCCCGCCGCCAGACCCGCCAGGTGCGGGCCGGGGCGCCGGACGCGGCGACGGTCAGCAGCGCGGTCAGCCGGGCGCCCGGCCAGCCCGCGACGTCGTCCAGCCGGGCCGAGGCCCAGCCGAAGCGCCGGTAGCGGGCCGACCTGTGCCCCACCATCGCGTCCAGCGTGTTGACCGCGCGGAACGCCAGCAGCCCCGGCACGCCCGCGACGCCGCCCCACACCAGGGCGTTGACCACCGCGTCGGCGGTGTTCTCGGCGACCGACTCGACCACGGCCCGCGCCACCTGCTGCTCGTCCAGGCCGGACGGGTCGCGCCCGCACAGGTGCGGCAGCCGCTCCCGGGCGCCCGCCAGGTCGCCGTCCGCCAGCGAGCGGCCGATCGCGGTCGCCTCCCGGGTCAGCGACGTCCCGCCGAGCACGGTGAAGGTCGCCGTGGCGGCCAGCGCCCCCGCGGCCGCCGGCGAGCGCCGCACCGCCCGGACGGCGAGCGCCGCCCCGCCCGCGACCGCGCCGACCGCGAGCGCGGCGTGCAGCGCCCCGGCGCCGCGGTGGTCGCGCCACAGCCGGCGCTCCAGGCGGGCCGCGGCGGTGCCGAACAGGGCGACGGGGTGTCCGCGCCGGGGGTCTCCGAGCCGGGCGTCCGCGAGGTATCCCGCGGTCGCGCCCACCAGGTACGGGGCAACCCGCATGGCGTCGTGTCCTCACTCAGGGTCCGCGCCCTGGATCGACGGAACGGGGGCCAGAGTCTCCTGACTTCCGGTCACCCCCGCGCGGGGTGTCCGGTCACAGTGGCGGGACCGCGCCGGACTCGCACCGGCTTCCTCTGCTTGCCTCCGTTTGGCCCGAAGATCCCACCACGCCCGCTTCCGCGCGGTCAACCGAGGCGGTGGAGGGGTTGGTCACATCCGGCCGGGGGCACGGGAAGGGCCCCGCCGAACCGGTCGGCGGGGCCCGGGGCGCAGCTCAGGGCGTGTGCACGGCGGAGCGGGTCAGGGCGTGTGCACGGTGGGCCGCGGCGCGGCCGGCATGCCGTCGCCGAGGAAGAAGGACGGGTGCGGCGGCTGGTTGTAGGCGGTGTTCTGCCAGGCCACCGCCTCCCGGTACTGGACGTCGTGCATCAGCGTGGTGATCCGCAGCGTGGTCGGCACCGGCGTGGAGTAGATCCGCAGCGCCCGGTTGTCGGTGGTGGGCCACACCACCTCCTCGCGCCAGTCGCCGAACAGGTCGGCGGAGAGCGACGGGGTGGCCTTGGTGGTGTTGTTGGAGTGCACGCCGGAGGCGGTCAGCAGCCGGGTGTCGCCGCCGGTGCCGTACTTGTCGACGTGGGTGCCGTCGAGCAGTTCGCGCACCGGGTCGCCGTCCCACCAGAGCGTGAAGTTGGCCGAACCCGGCTTGCGGCCGACGTTCTGCCCCTTCGCGCTGTAGAGGCCGCTCACCCCGGACGACCAGGACTCGGCACCCGGGCTGCCCGCGTACACGTCGTCGGAGACGCCGCGCCCGTTGTCGCAGGCGCAGTCCGGCTGGTGCCACAGGATCTGGCCGGTGCGGGCGTCGGCGAACCAGGCCGAGTACTTGGTGGTGCCCTCGTCGACCTTGAACTCCTCCAGGCCCGGACGGCTCGGGTCGAGGTCGCCGACGTGCATCGCGTCGCCGTGCCCCTGCCCGGTGTTCCACAGCCCGCGCCCGTCGTCGTCCAGGGCCATCGCCCCGTAGACGATCTCGTCCCTGCCGTCGCCGTCCACGTCCGCGACGGCCAGTTGGTGGTCGCCCTGGCCCGCGTAGGCGCCGTTGCCGGAGGCGTCGGTGTCGAACTTCCAGCGCTCGGTCAGCTTGCCGCCGCGCCAGTCCCAGGCCGTGACGACGGTGCGGGTGTAGTAGCCGCGGGCCATCACGATGGAGGGGCGCGAGCCGTCCAGGTACGCCGTCCCGGCCAGGAACCGGTCCACCCGGTTGCCGTACGAGTCGCCCCAGGCCGAGACGGTGCCGCGCGGCGGGTCGTAGTCCACCGTCTGCAGCGCTGCGCCGCTGCGCCCGTCGAAGACCGTCAGGTACTCCGGGCCGGACAGCACGTACCCGCTGGAGTTGCGGTGGTCGGCGGTGGCGCTGCCGATGGTGCGCCCGGCGCCGTCCACCGTGCCGTCCGCGGTCTTCACGGCGACCTCGGCCCGCCCGTCGCCGTCGTAGTCGTACACCTGGAACTGCGTGTAGTGCGCCCCGGAGCGGATGTTGCGCCCCAGGTCGATCCGCCACAGCCGGGTGCCGTCCAGCTCGTACGCGTCCAGGTAGGTGTCACCGGTGTAGCCCGACTGCGAGTTGTCCTTGGCGTCGGTCGGGTTCCACTTCAGCACGAACTCGTACTGCCCGTCGCCGTCCAGGTCGCCGACGCTCGCGTCGTTCGCCTCGTACGTGTAGGAGCCGCTCGCGTTCGACCCGCCCGGCGGCGGCGTGATCGGCACGTCCCGGTAGCCGTCCGCGAAGCCGACCGAGGCGGGCGAGGCGGCCTGCTCGACGCCGTTCACCACCGCCCGCACCGTGTACGAGGCGCCGGCCGGCGCGCCGGCGTCCAGGTAGTCGGTGGCGGTGGCCAGCGGCGCGGAGTTCACCCTGGCGCCGTCCCGGTAGACGTTGAACGCGACGCCGTCCGGGTCGGTGGCCAGCCAGCGCCAGGACACCAGGTTGCCGGTGCCACTGCGTACCGAGACCAGCCCGCGGTCCAGCTTCTCCACCTGCCGGCCCTGCCCGGCGGGCGGCTGCCCGGTGCCCGACGCGCTCGGCGACGGGCTCGGCGACGGGCTCGGCGACGGGCTCGACGGGGGCGTGCTGCCGCCCGGACTCCCGGTGCAGAGCGTGCCGTTGAACGTGAACGCGGTCGGCACCGAGGCCGTGCCGGAGCCCGGCACCGAGCCGTTGAAACCGAAGCTCACCGTGCCGCCGCCCGCCACCGCGCCGTTGTAGCCCAGGCTCTTCGCGGTGACCTGGCTGCTGCCGAGCGTCACGTCCGCGTTCCACGCCTGGGTGACCTGCTCGCCGCCGCCGAACGACCACTGCAGCGTCCAACTCGTCACGGCGTCACCGAGGTTGGTGATCTGCACGTTCGCTCCGAAGCCGCCCTGCCAGGCGCTGGCGACCGTGTAGTCCACCCGGCAGCCGGCCGCGGCCGCACCCGCCTGCTGGACCGCCCAGCCCGTACCGGCCGCGACCAGCAGGCCCGCCGCCAGCCCGGCGACCGGACGCAGGGCCCGTCGTCCGTGGTGTCCTGCCATCGTTGCTCCTTCGAGGGAGGGGAGGATGGTAACTGGGAGCGCTCCCAGCGCATCCACTCAGACTGTCCGGACGCCGTCAACTCCCGGTGGCGGGCACGGCGAAACTTTCGCCCACCGGCGGGCCGGTCCACCTGCGCCGGAGGCGGGTCGAACGGACCCCCGCCCCACCCCCGCCCACCGCCGACCGGACCGGCCGGCGCCCCCGGCACGGCCCGGACGTGCGACGGAAGCCGAACGGCGGGCCGGGACGCCCCACCCGGCCGGGCACCCCACCGCCGGCCGGACGGCGACGACCGCGCCCGGCGGGCACCGTGAAGCTTTCACGGCCCGCCGCCCGCCGCCCGCCGCCCGCCGTCCGCCGTCCGCCACCTGCGCCCGCCACCTGCGCCCGCCATCGCCGCCCGCCGCCCGCCCGGCCCGTTCGTCGCATCGCCCAGTCGCGCCGTCCCGCGGGCGCCCCCGCTTCGTGCCATCCGCGCCTGTGGCCCGCCCCGCCGCCGCCCTACCGTCGGAAGGCATGCGACGCAGACAGCCGCCGGCCCCCGCGCCGGTGCCGTTCTCCCCGGCCGCCGCCCGCGCCCACCGCACCGCCCTCGGCCTGACGGTCGACCAGGTCGCCGACGGGCTGGCCGCGCACGGCGTGCGGCTGCTGCCCGGACACGTCCTCGGCTGGGAGGAGGGCCGGATCCGGCCCGGCGAGGGGGAGTTGACCGCCCTCGCCCGCACCCTGTGGTGCCCGCCCGCCGACCTGATGGGCGCCGCCCCCGCCACCCTCCGCGAGCACCGGATCGCCCGCGGTCTCACCCCCGACCAGGCCGCCCGCCAACTCGGCCTCGCCCCCGCCGCCTACCTCCGCGCCGAGACCACCGGCCACTGGACCGGCGACGAGGAGCAGACCCGCCTGCTGGCCCGCGTCCTCGCCCTCGACCTGCCCGCCCTGGTCCGGCTCACCGGCCGCACCGCCGAACTCGAGGCCCGCCTCCGCCGGGTCGTCCAGGGCCGCTGGCAGGCCCAACTCGCCCCCGTGGCCCGCCTCGTCCCCGCCGACCCCGCCCACCTCGAACACGCCCTGGCCACCCTCCAGTCCGAACACCACACCCCCGCCTCCTGGGGCACCGCCCCACCCCCGGAGCGCCCCGAACCCGCGCCCCGCTTCTGGCAGTTGCTCGCGGAGCGGGAGGCGGAGAGGGAGGGGGAGGCCGGGCGCTAGACGAGTAGTTCCGAAGTCAGCTGGCTTTGCTGGTTCTGCTTCGGACATGCAGGAAGGGTGTCCAGCATTCGGGTTGTGACGACCGAAGAACTGGACACCCTTCTGACCGCACTTTACGTG
>NZ_JBHUWH010000057.1:0-26314 GCF_042670125.1 Kitasatospora sp. NPDC057198
GCTCCCCGTTCCGGGCGGTTTCGCGTCCTGGCGTGGTGTGGCGGGGCGGGGCGGGGCGGGGCAGGGCAGGCCGGTCAGCCGATGCCCTGGCGGTCGGGGGCCAGGGCGAAGGCGCGGTCGTCCTCGTCGGGGACGGAAGCGGCGACGGCGCGTTCGAGCAGCGTGCGCTGGAGCAGCAGCGGGGCGCGGCGCTGTTCGGGGGTGATCCGCAGCAGGTCGTCGAGGGCGGCGGCGAGGCGGCGGGTGACCTGGGGCTGGCCGGCGCCGCAGATCCGGATCTCGGTGAACGCCAGGTCGACGGTGGCCTCCCACCCCGGCACCGGCTGGACCAGCCGGACCGCGCCGTCCTTGTCCCGGTGGCGCAGCTCGCCGAGGTGGACGGGGGCGAGGACGGCGAGCAGCTGGTGGATCCGGTCGACGGCCTGGACGGCGGTGGTGGGGTCGTTGATCGCCGGGGAGAGGGCGCGGATGGCGATGTCGACGAGCTGGCGGAAGCCGAAGCTGAGGTCCTGGTGCATGGTGCGGTCGACGCCGACGTTCAGCGCGGTGGTGATCCGGCGCGGCCGGGGCGGGGTGCCGCCGACCACGACCACGGTCGGGGTGCCGGGCGCGATGAAGTCGCCGATCCGCGGCACCTGGTACAGCACGGTGCCGTGCCGCCGGGCGACCCGGATCAGCCAGCGGATGTTGACGTCCCGCAGGACGCCGCCGCGGCCCTCGTGCAGCAGCACCCGGCCCGGCGGGACGGCGCCGGGCGTCGGGCCGAGTTCGGGCGCCAGCCAGCGGTAGTCCTGGAGCACGTGCAGGGACTCCCGGGTGACCCGGTCGATCACGTGCGGCACCCGCAGCAGGCGCATCGTGGCCTGCACGTACAGCACGAACAGGGCCAGGCTGAGCATCACCATGGCGAGCGCGACGACCGTGGAGACGATCGGGACGGACACCGCGCGGGTCGGGTCGCTGGTGTCGTCGTAGCCGAGCTGGACGAGCAGGGTGTAGACGAAGGTGGCCAGGCAGGTCGCGAAGGTCGCCTTGATCAGGCGGCTGCGCACGTACAGGCGCAGCACCCGGGGGCTGAACTGGCTGGCGCCCATCTGCAGCGAGACCAGCGAGATGGAGAACACCACGCCGATGAAGGTCAGCATCGCCGAACTGACGGTGGAGACGACGCTCTTGGCGGCCGAGCTGAACGACAGCAGGGTGTCGGCGGCCTCGGCGGCGGACGCCTCGGCGAAGATCTCCCGGTCGAGCAGGTCGGTGAACCCGGCGAGCAGCACCGCGCCGACGCAGGTCAGCAGCGGGGCGAACCAGAACGCCTCGCGCAGGTGCTCGCGCAGCGGCGACAGGGCGCGGTAGCGCGGCCGCCGGCGCTTGGCCGGGTGCGGTGCGCCCTGCTGCGCGCCCTGCTGCCAGCCGCCCTGCTGCCAGCCGCTCCGCCCGTCCTCCTGCCCGTCCCGTCCGTCCGCCTGCCCGCCGCCCGGCCCGCTGCTCATCGGGCCAGGCTAACGGCGGGTGGGGGCGGCGCCCGGGAGGGACGCGGGGGCGTCGGGGGATCTCTCCCGGTGGATGCGGTGATCCGGAAACGGGTAGATCACGCGGACGGGGGCGGCGTCCGGCCGTCCGCGGCGGAGAGGAGCGGGCATGGACGCCGAGCTGCAGAAGGCCGTGACCGGGCTGGACGAGACGCGGGACAAGCTCCGGGACGAGGTGGTCGCCCCGCTGCGGGGCGAGCGGGGCGGCCTCCCGGAGGCCGAGGAGCGCTACCTGCTGGGGTCGCTGGCGGCCGTAGTGGAGTCGTTGCAGGAACTCGCGGACATCGCGGTGGAGCGCCGGTACGACAACCGGTACACGCGGGCGACGCGCTCCCGCCTCAAGGACGCCGCGAAGCTGCTGCGCGACCGCGAGAAGGAGATCGGTCAGGGCGTCTGACCCCGCCGCCCCGCTGCCTCGCTGCCCCGTACGTCAACGGGTGGTGTGCGCACCGCCGTTGACGTGCAGGGTCTGGCCGGTGAGGTGGCGGGCCCCGGGCGAGGCGAGGAAGTGCGCGGTGGCGGCGATGTCCTCGACGGTGCCGGGGCGGCCGTCGTGGGTCTCCTCGATCAGCGCGCGGCGGCGCTCCTCCGGGAGGGCCCCGCCGAAGAAGGCGGTGCCCTCGACGTAGCCCGCCGCGATGACGTTGCAGCTGACCCCGCGGGGTGCCAACTCCGCCGACAGCGCGGCGTTCCAGGCCGCGAGGGCGGCCTTCGCGGCCCCGTACGAGCCGCCGCGCCGCTCGGCGCCGATCGAGCCCAGGCTGATCACCGTGCCGCCCGGGGCCAGGACGGGGCGCACCGCCTCCGTGGTGAGGACGGCGCCGAGCAGGTTCTGCGCGAGGTTGGCCTGCCAGACGGCGAGCAGGTCGCCGAGCGGGCTGCCGGTGGCGGCGGGCCCGGCGGGCAGGCCGCCGGCGGCGTTGACCAGCACGTCCAGCCGCTCGAAGCGGGCGGCCAGTGCGGCGGCGGCCACCGGGTCGGTCGCGTCGCAGACCACCCCGTGCGCGCCGAGTTCCGCCGCCGTCCGCTCCACCGCCTCCGCCCGCCGTCCGGTCAGGTGCACCTCGGCTCCGTCGGCGGCGAACCGGGCCGCGACGGCGCGGCCGATGCCGCTGGTGCCTCCGGTGACGAGCACGGTACGGGTCACTGCGTCCTCCTGCGGTTGCGGCTGGTACGTTTAGCACTAAACATAGCTCAGGAGCGGCAGGAGGCAAGCCCATGGCGGAACCGACCAGCGGGGGCGGGGACGGGGACGGGTCAGAAGAGGGGGACGGAAGCGGGACCGGAAGCGGGACCGGCGGCGGGAGCGGGACTGGCGGGAGCGGGACTGGCGGCGGGGCCGGGGGCTGGGCGCCGGAGGCGCACTCGGCCGCTGCGATCGCCGCGGCGTGGCAGCGGGAGCGGCCCGGGACGCCGACCGACTCGATCGAGATCGTCACGCCGGTCTGGCAGCTCGCCAAGCTCTTCGCGGACGACCGCAACCGGGTGCTGCGCGCGGCCGGGATCGACGCGGCCACCCTCGACCTGCTGGCCGTGCTGCGCCGCGCCGGAGCCCCGTACGAGCTGACGACCCGGGAGTTGACCCGGCGGACGCTGGTCACCGCGGGAGCGATCTCGCAGCGGGTGGCGCGGGCCGAGCGGGAGGGCCTGGTGCGCCGCTCCCCCGCCCCGGAGGGCGGGCGGGCCGTCCTGGTCGCGCTCACCGCGGAGGGCCACGCGCTCGTCGAGCACTCGGTGGACGCCGTCCTGGGCCGGGAGGCGCAGCTGGTCACCGGCCTCTCCCCCGCCGAGCGCGGCACGCTCGCCACCCTGCTCGACCGGCTGCTCACCGACCTGCACGGGCGGATCGGCCGCGACCCGGAGTGACGTGACGGACCGTCGGCCGGGAGCGGCCCGGCAGGGCGGGGCGGCCGGTCGGTGTGGGCCGGGGCAAGGGCGGCGGCGAGGCGGGGGCGGAGCGGGGAGGCGAACCTCCCGGAGGCCGCCGCGCACGGGCAGGCCCCGGAAGCCGGGCGGGACCACGTCGGCCGGGCGGGACCACGTCGGCCGTCGCGGCGGAGACGGCGGGGTGCCCGCAGCCTCCGGCGACCAGGTGCGGCTTGGCCGTCAGGTGGCGGGTGGTGCGGGCGGTCTCGCGGATGTTCCTCCAGACCGGGCCACACCCCGAGCAGGGGGTCGGCACGGTCCGGCGAGCCGGCGAGCCGGCGCTGTCCGGTCAGGGTGGCGACGTCGAGGTGGCCCCCGTGGGCCGGCGGGTGGCCGACGGGCCGGCGGGCCGGCGGGCCGGGCGCAGGGCTCGTCCGGTGAGGTCAGCAGTGCCGGCGGGCGCGACTCGTCGTCGGGACGCGCAACGGCGGCGTCGAGGAGAGCGGCGCGAGGCCGGTGCTGCCCGCCCACAGGGCTCGCGTCGATACCGGGGCGGCCCCCTCCCGGCCGACCGCGCGACCGTCCGGGTCGTCGCGCCGCAGCGCGGCCCAGGCGCACGGGACCAGGGTCGCCCCCGTACCGGGCATCCGGCGCAGCTGTACGGTGCCGCCCGACCGGGGATCTCCGGACGGTTCGCGGGCGACGGCCTCGATCTCCGTCGGCACGGCTGCCGCGCGGTGCATGACCAGCCGCCCGGTCGCGGTCAGCCGGACACCCTCGCGCCGCCGCAGGGGGCGGGGCGGCCCGCCACGCGCTCGACCCGGCCGGGCCCGGCGCCCGTGGGGGCTCTCCGGAGGGCTGCCCGCGTGGGCACGCGGGGCTGAGGCGGGTGGGGCCGCGGCGGGCCGAACACCCCGGAGGCGGGTGGGGCTGGTGGCAACAGGTCGGCGGGGGCGGGGCGGGATTCAGGGGCCGACCGGGAGGAGGGTGCCGGTGGTGAGGCGGAGCAGTTCCTCGGCGGTGGTGGGGAACACCGTGTGCGGGGTGCCGGCCGCGGCCCAGACCTGGGGGTAGTCGGTGAGCGCCTGGTCGACCACAGTAGGCAGCGAGCGGGGGTGGCCGGTGGGGGCGACGCCGCCGATGGCCTGGCCGGTGGCCTCCCGGACCTGCTCGGGGGTGGCCCGGCGCAGCGGGCCGCGGCCCCAGCGGGCGGCGAGGGCCGCGGTGTCCACCCGGTGGCGGCCGCTGGTGAGGACGAGCACGGGCTCGCCGTCGGAGAGGAAGACCAGGCTGTTGGCGATCGCGCCGATCTCGCAGCCGAGCGCGGCGGCGGCCTCGGCGGCGGTGCGGGCGGAGTCGGAGAGTTCGCGGACGGTGCCGGGGATGCCGGCGGCGGTGAGGGCGGCCGCGACCTGGGCGCTGCGGGCGGGGAGGGTGGTGGTGGATTCTGCCGGTTCCACGGAGGACTCCTCGAGGTTGCGTCGGAATGCGCGCGTTCCATCGACGGAACGTTCCATATACGGAACGTTCCGTTTGTGGAACGATAGCCCGCATGCGAGCAACGGATCAACCGGCTCAGAGCAGCAGCGAGCTCTCCGCCCGGATCGGGCTGCGCCTGCGCGAACTGCGCACCGCCCGCGGTCTCTCCCTGTCCGAGCTGGCCCGGCATTCGGGCGTCGGCAAGGCCACCCTGTCGGGGCTGGAGTCGGGTTCCCGCAACCCGACGCTGGAGACGCTGTACGCGCTGACCACCGCGCTGGGCCTGCCGCTCAGCACCGCACTGCAGGAACCCGAGCGGGGCGCCCGGTTCTCGGGGCAGGTGCTGGACGCCGTGCTGCTGGACCGGTCCGAGGACGCGGCGGCGGTCTCGGAGACGTACCGGATCCGGATCCGGCCCGGCGGGGTGCGGCGTTCGGCGGCCCACCCGCCGGGGACGGTGGAGCACCTGGTGGTCCTGTCGGGCACCGCGCTGGTCGGTGCCGCGGCGTCACCCGTGACGGTCACCGCGGGCGGGCACCACACCTGGGCGGCGGACCTCCCGCACTGCTACGAGGCGGTGGCGCAGGACGTCGAGGCGGTACTGGTGGTGCGCTACCCGCACGGCTGAGAACGCGGGAAGCACGGGAGGCACGGGAGGCGCGGGAGGCGCGGGTGCCGGCGGGCCGTCAGGCCAGCGGCACCTGCGGCTGGTTCGCCATCACGTGGACGGTGTCGGAGGAACGGTCGAAGCGGACGGCGTGGCCCTCGGCGTTCGACGTCCAGGAGTAGCCCCGGGTGCCCTCCCAGAGCGCCCCGGCCGGGGCGAAGGCGGCCAGCGCGTGCGGGGTGCGACCGTCGGCGGCGGGACGGTCGTGGTCGCGGAACGGCAGTGGCCCGGCCGGTTCGAGCTCCTTGCCGCGAAGCAGTGCGGTGACCTGCCCGGCGGGCAGCCGCAGCAGCGCGTAGACCCTGGCCTCGCCGACCGCCCGGAGCGCCTGGTGCGCCGGGCCGGGGGCCTCCAGGACCCAGTGCGCCTCCCCGATCGCCCCGAACCGGTCGAACAGCCGGGCCATCGGCTCGGTGTCGGTGCGCACTCCGGTGGAGACCAGGCTCGAACCCGTCTCCTCCAACTGCCGCTCGTTCTCCGCCCGTTCGCGCACTCCGTGGTCGCTCGGCAGGGCCACCGTGAGGGCGGCACCGAGCGCCCGGGGCCCCACGGTGACGCCGACCGCCCCCGCCAGCGCCACCCCCAGCAGCGTCCGTCGTCTCATCGCTCCTCCTGCGGCACGGTGGTCGCCCCCATGCTGTCGCACCGGCCGGTCCGTCCCGCACGCCCGCAGGAGGATCCGGGGGCGGCGGGCATACCCCCGCGGGCCGAGGGCGAGCCGACCACCGACGGGTATTGATCATGGCCCGGCCCGCGTATGGTCTTCTGCCGCCAGAGCCACGGTGGCCACCGGGGCGACCGCGCCCGCGGCGGCCGGGGCCGGTGCGGTGTCGGCACAGGTGCTTGTCGCACCGGCCGGTCCGTCCCGCACGCCCGCAGGAGGATCCGGGGGCGGCGGGCATACCCCCGCGGACCGGGGGCGAGCCGACCACCGACGGGTATTGATCATGGCCCGGCCCGCGTGCGATCCTCTGCCGTCGAAGCCACCCGAGCCACCGGGGCGACCGTGCCCGCGGCGGCCGGGGCCGGTGCAGGCACCGGGAAACGGGTGACAGCAGGGGGGAACGGGTGACGGGCAGGCGCTGGAAGCCGCGTACGGTGCTCCGGGAGGACGTCGAGTTGCACTGCCGGGACTGGGCGGGCGATCCGGCCGGGCGGCCGGTGCTGCTGCTGCACGGGCTGGCGGGGCATGCGGGCGAGTGGGACGCGCTGGCCGGGGCACTGGCACCCGGGCACCGGGTGGTGGCGGTGGACCAGCGCGGGCACGGACGTTCCACCCGGCGTCCGGCAAGCGTCGGGCGGGAGGCGTACGTGGCCGACGTGCTGGCCGTCGCGGACCGGCTCGGGTTGGAGCGGCCGCTGCTGGTCGGGCAGTCGCTCGGCGGCCACACCGCGCTGCTGGCCGCCGCCGCGCACCCGGACCGGTTCGGCGCCCTGGTACTGGTCGAGGCCGCCGCCGGACGCTCCGAGGACGCGCCCGAGCAGATCGGCGGCCTGCTCCGGAACTGGCCGCTGCCCTTCCCGGACCGGGCCGCGGCGGTCGGGTTCTTCGGCGGCGGCCCGGCCGGCGAAGCCTGGGCGGACGGCCTGGAGCAGCGCCCGGACGGCTGGTGGCCGCGCTTCGACCTCGAGGTGATGGTCGACTCGATGGCCCCGCTCGCCGCCCGCGACCACTGGGACGACTGGGCCGCGCTGACCTGCCCGACCCTGCTGGTACTCGGCCGCCGCGGCATCATCCCGCCCGCCGAGACGGACCGGATGCTGTCCCTGCGCCCGGAGGTCCGCGCGGTCAGCCTGCTGGACGCCGGCCACGACGTGCACCTGGACCAACCGGCCGAACTGCACCGCCTGATCGCCGAGTTGCTGCGCGACGTCCCCTCCCCCTGATCCCGCCCTACGGCTGTTCGACTCCCCGGAACAGGACTGCGATTCTGCTGGCCGGATCCGGAGGCTCTTCCCCGGGGACGCACCCGACCGGAAGGAAGAGGAACCGGTGCCGACGAACATCCAGGATCCGCACGGCACTCCGGACCGCACGCTGCGGATGGGCGGCACGCAGTGGGCCGGGCAGTGGGTCGGCAAGAGCGTCATCGTCGAACTCGTGCTCCCGGCCCACGGGTTGACGGCGCAATCACTGCAAGTGGCACGACTCGCGGGGCGCGGGGGATGGCGGCCCTCGTCCCAACCGAGGAGTTCCGGCAACACCGACCGCGCACCGGACAGTTCGCCCCTCGGCTGGGGAACTGGCCGCCCAGCAGGGGGTGTTGGTGATCCGGGGCAGCATGCGGCGGACGGCGGGCAGCGGGCAGCGGGCAGCGGGCTCAGGTGAACAGCGGGCTCAGGTGAGCAGCAGGGTGCCCTGCGGGAAGCGCTCGCCGGGGAGCGGGGCGCGCAGGGTGCGGGCGGTCTCGGTGAAGCCGGCCTCGCGGAAGAGGGCGGCGAGGGTGTCGATCGGCCAGCGGTGGGCGGTGGTGACCTTGTGATCGAAGGGGACGGGGCGGTCGGTGTCGCCGAGGGTGGGGTCGGCGGCGAAGAAGCCGGTCAGCAGCAGTCCGCCCGGAGCCAGGACGCGGCGCAACTCGGCCAGCACGGAAGGGAGTTGCGCGGGCGGGAGGTGGATCAGCGAGTAGCGGGCGAGGATCGCGCCGAGGCTGCCGTCGGCGAGCGGCAGCGCCGTCAGCGTGCCCCGCACGAACGGGTGCCCGGGGCGGGCCAGTTGGGCCTGGGCCAGCATGCCGACCGAGAGGTCCAGCCCGAACGCGCGGACGCCGAGTCCGGCGAGCAGTTCGGTCGCCTCCCCCGGCCCGCAGCCGAGGTCGCCCACCGGCAGGCCGCGCCCGATCACCGGGGGCGCCGCGACCAGCTGCCGGATCGCCGCCAACTCCCCTTCCTTCCCGGCGAGTTCGCCACGGAAGAGGGTGGCGTACAGCTCTGCCACCCCGTCGTACGCCGAGCCGACGCCGACGCCGTCGCCCGTTGCCGCCATCGCCACCGTCCCCGTGTCCGTACCCGTCCCCCGCGTCCGCACCCGCGTCCGCGTTGCGGAGGCTCCAGCCAACCACAGCCGCCCGCCGGGCCGGAAAACGGGTTGCGGGCGGGCGGGGCGGGGGTTCTAGACTCCGGGCATGGCCGTCGTCGCGATCTCTCGCCGATTTACCGGCCCCCCGGCTCCCGATGGGTGCCGCAGGGGGCGGGTTCGGTTGCGCCGGTAGGGAGTTCGGTGGATCGGGTCGGCCCGGCGGCGGGTCGTGCCCAGGGGCCGGGGGGTGTGCTGTCCCCCTCTTCGCCCCGTTCCGATCCGTCCCGATCCGTTCTGTCTGGAGCACGCCGTGTCCATTCCTCCTGCCTCCGGTGCCGCCACCGTCCGCCTCCTCTCCCCCGAGCAGCTCGCCCGTGACCTCGCCGTCCGCGACCTGACCGACCCGGCCGCCGGGC
Source organism: Kitasatospora sp. NPDC057198 (assembly GCF_042670125.1). Classification (NCBI taxonomy): domain Bacteria; kingdom Bacillati; phylum Actinomycetota; class Actinomycetes; order Kitasatosporales; family Streptomycetaceae; genus Kitasatospora; species Kitasatospora sp. NPDC057198. The sequence continues at coordinate 8,980 of NZ_JBHUWH010000057.1, forward strand.
CGCACGCCCTGCAGCTGGTCGTCGAGCGCGCGGTGGCCGCGCTGGCCGATCGCTGGAACTGCCCGGTCCGGGTGCACCGGGGCGAGCGGGTGGTGAGCGTCGCCGACAACTACGACCACCTCAACTACCGTGCGGACGACGTCACTCGGGACGCCCGCTACACCCGCTACGTCGACGGCCGGCGGATGCTGCGCAGCCACTCCAGCGCGCTGGTGCCGGGCGCGCTGCGGGCGCTGGCGGCCGAGGGGGCGGCCGCGCCGGAGAGCGTGCTGCTGGTCTGCCCCGGCCTGGTGTACCGGCGCGACAGCATCGACCGGCTGCACAGCGGCACCCCGCACCAGCTGGACCTGTGGTACCTGACCCGCCGTCCGACCCCGACCGGGCCGGCGGACCTGACCGGCATGATCGACGCGCTCGCCGGGGCGCTGCTGCCGGGCGCCGGGTACCGCACCGAGGAGCGGGTCCACCCGTACACCCTGGCGGGGCGCCAACTGGACGTGGCGGCGGGCGGGGACGACGGCGCGTGGGTGGAGGTCGCCGAGTGCGGGCTCGCGCACCCCGGGGTGCTGGCCGGGGCCGGGCTGGGGCCGGAGTGGAGCGGGCTGGCGCTCGGCATGGGGCTGGACCGGGTGCTGATGCTGCTCAAGGGCGTCCCGGACATCCGACTGCTGCGCTCCACCGCCCCCGCCGTCGCCGCCCAGCTCGCCGACCTGTCCCCGTACCGGCCGGTCTCGGCGCTGCCCGCGGTGCGCCGTGACCTGTCCGTCGCAGTGGACGGCGCCGACGACCTCGCCGAGGACCTCGGCGACCGGGTCCGGGACGCCCTCGGCGCGGACGCGGACTGCGTGGAGAGCGTCGAGATCCTCTCCGCCACCCCCTGCCGCGACCTCCCGCCGCAGGCCCTGGCCCGCCTCGGCGCCCGCCCCGACCAGCACAACCTGCTGGTCAAGGTCGTCCTGCGCCCCCTGGAGCGCACCCTCACCGACAGCGACGCCAACACGCTGCGCGACCGCGTCTACGCCGCCCTGCACCAGGGCACGGCACACCAGTGGGCCGCCCCGACGACCCCCTGACCGACCGCCGGGGGCGCCACCGCGCGCGGGACCGTCCCGCCGAGGCCGGACCCCGCGAGGTGGCGTTCGCGCCGTCCCCCGTCCGCGAGTTCCACACCGCTCGACCACGGCGCCCGCCCACTGGCCGCTGCCGCCGACCGCGTGCGCCGCGGCAGCGGCCGGTGGGCGGGGCGCGGCCGGTGGGCGTGGACCGCGCGCCCGGTGGGAACCCCATGGGGGAACGATCCGGTGGTGGCAGTTCCGGAAAAGGGGGCCACCTACTCCGAGGAGGGTTTCCGTGGCACCGCAGAAGTCTCCGTCCGGCAAGCCGAGCGGGATGGGCGGGGCGCCCCCGCCGCCGCCCGGCCCGGCCAACCCGCCTCCTCCGCACGGGAAGTGAGCCGGTCTCCCCACAGACACCGCTCCTCCGGAGCGTCCCTCCGCCTGCCTGCTTGCCGATCAGCTTGGCCGGACACAGGAACACCACGCCGATCCACTGGCTTCGGCTCCCCTTATGCCCACATTGATCGGGTTTCCTGTTGCCAATTTCGCCTACAAGCCTGAACTTTCCGCATCTTCGGCACCGCCCACCCAACTGTGTGACTAACGTGTCGTTCCGTGTTCGACAGCAAGAACCCCTCGCCGAAGAACTCCTGGGACGAGGGCTTGGCGCGCCGGATGAAGGCGCTTGCCTGCACGGCCCCGTTGCAAGCCCTGGACGACAACAAGGGCAGCCTGCGCTGGGCCGATGCGGAGATCTACCAGCTCGCCGAAGTCGCGCTGCACACCATCGACCAGGTCACCGTTTCGATGGACTTCGACTCCGGTGCCGATCAGGATCGTGTGCTGAGCCAGACGGCGCGCTTCGTCGCACTTCAAGCTCCTGCCCGGTCGGACGACGAACACCACAAGATCGCCCTTCATGTTCTGCAGCGCCTGATCAACGTCGGGACGGTGGACCGCAGTTTCAGCCAGGTCTACGGCACGGTGGACAGCAACGGTGTCTACCAGCGCTTCACGTTCGAGTTCAACCTGCTGGTGGAACGGGCCGGCTCCGACAACAGGATCTACCTCCGCGCCACCGACGAAGCCATCAACGTCCTGGTCGGGGCGCTCGACACCGATGTGCAATCCGCTCAGATCGCGGCTGAGGTCAAGCTCGAGAACTTGATCAAACGCGGTCGGCTGGCGGAGGCCAAAATGGCAGCCGAGCAGGCCAGGTACCGTACCGTGCAGTACGGAGAAATGCTCCGCCAACTCCTCGAGGCCACCACCCGCAACGTCCGGGCCGTGGACTGGGAGCACGAGGTTCCGCTGTTGCTCGGCGATGCCCTCGACCACATCGAGCAGCGCTACAACGCCGAGCATCACATCCTGACCAACATCAGCGAGGCGCGCGACCAGTCGGACGACGAGCAGCACAAACAGCGGGCCGCCGAACTGGTGGTGATCGTCCGTGACTGCATCCGGCGCCACATGCAGTTGCAGAAGCGGCTGCTCACCGCCGGCGAGCTGTTCCGTTCGGAACAGGACAGGCAGCAATTCGTCGAGCCTCCCCGGACGGCCACGATCGACCTGCACGGACAGTTGCTGACGCCGATGCTCGGCCTCCCGATCCGGGACGCGGTGGAGCTCGGGACCAGTTTCTTCCGTGACGCCGGGGGTTTGAAGCGGACGTCCGCGCTGAGCCTCCCGTCGTTCGTCACCCGTCTGCTCCGGCCGGCGCCCGAGCGGCAGCGCCTCGGAAGCGAGATCCCCGAACCGGAGATCCAACGCGCCGAGGATCACGCCCCGTTCTCGGTCGATGACTGGAACACCACCGATGCGCTTCTCAGTCTGCACCGTCGGCCCCGCCGACTGAGCCGGCTGCTGGCGGAGGCCGAGGAAATCTCGCCCGCCACCGCCGCGCTCCTGCTGCACCGCGCGGTTCACGCGTTCAGCCCTCAGATCGGCCAGCACATCGACCGAGGGGACCCCCATGCACTGATCGCCGTCCGGACCGGCGACGAGTTCGACACCCCTCGGTTCGGCGGGGACGACCTGCTGCTTCAGATCGCGCTACTTGGTCCCCCGGACGATGCGGACTCGCACGACACCGACGGCCTCGCCGACGAGGAGACCCCCTCATGATCCACCGCACGAACGCCGACGACGCGGAGGAAGCTGCGCAGTTGATCGCTTTCGGTCTACGGCCGAGGTACCACCCCACTCAGGACGCCGACTACCAGGACCTGGTGAGGCGGCACCGGGAGGACGATGGCTTCCAGCTCCTGGCCGCACGTATCGCGGCCGGTCTCGGCCTGCGCGTGGTCAAGGTGTCCGCCGAGACCGGTGTGGTGCTTGCCTCCACCGAGGGCTCCGTGTTCGAGATCCGGATGGAGGACTACTCCCGTTCGGTGGCCACGCAGAAACCCAATGAGCGGGTGCTGCACGGCATCATCCACCTCGCCGTGGCCGCGCTGGTCTATCCGCGTCCTGCCGACCTGGCCGACGACGAGTACACGGGACGGGTCACCGCTCGCGTCGTGGACCAGACCGTCCGAGAGATCTGCCGCAAGCTCAAGTCCCGCTCCGAGCAGGTCGAACACTCCCTCGATGCTCCCACCGACACCCCCGAGCTGGAGCGCGCCTGGCGCGCGTACTCACGGCGGCCTCCAGTGTCCAGCACCAAGGACAAGCGCGCGTCGTTGAACTCCACCACCAGCATCATCAGCCGAGTGCTGAAGTTCCTCACCGAACAGGGTCTGCTGGTGGAGCTCGCGGAAGTCGACGGCGAGATCGTCTACCGCAGCACGCCTCGCTACACCGTCCAGATCCGCGAACTGGCTTCCACCTCGGCCTTCCAGGAGTTGCTGAACCTGGAAGTCGTACCCGCTCTCGCCGAACCGGAAGGATCCCTGCGGGTCGGCATGCTCCAGGACACGACGATCGACAGTTCGGCGCAGGTGAACACCGATGTATGAACTCTCCCGGGTCCTGCTCAGGTCCGTCGGACCGGCCGGAGCCCGTTACCAGGACGTGCTGCTCGACCTCAGCGGGGTCGGCCGCCCGGTGGCGGACGACCAGTTGACGTTCTTCGGAGCCGGAACAACCGCCAGACGCCCCTCACCCGCGACCGTGCTGTTCCTCGAAAACGGCGGCGGCAAATCGGTCCTGCTGAAGCTGATCTTCTCCGTCGTCCTACCCGGGCGCCGGAACGCCCTCGGCTCGGCGGCCGGCGGCGTTCTGGAGCGGTTCGTCCTGGAAGGCGACACTGCTCACATCGTGCTCGAATGGACCCACGTGCGAAGCGGGCGGCGACTGGTCACCGGCAAGGTCTCCGAATGGAGAGACCTGAGGCCAAGCTCCGATTCCCGCAACCTCGTCGAACGGTGGTACCACTTCCGCCCCACCGCCGCCCTCGACTTGGAGAACCTGCCTACTGCCGACGACAACCGCTACCTCCGTCTGGCCTCCTACCTGGAGGCGCTCAAGGTCGCCGACAGCGATCCAGGAATGGAGTACGACCAGTTCGACCGGCACAGGGAGTGGACGGACCGCCTCACCGAACTCGGGCTCGACCCGGAGCTCTTCCGCTACCAACGCAGCATGAACGCCGACGAGGGCGAAGCCGCCGAGGCGTTCTCCTTCGCCAGCAGCGCCGCGTTCGTCACGTTCCTGTTGAACGCCGTGCTGCCCACCGATCCACCCCGCCATCTCGCTGAACTGCTCGACACCTACGCGGGTCAGGTGAGCCGACGCGGCCAACTGGTTCTGGAACGCGACTTCGTCGAGGGATCCGTCGGCATTCTCACCGAACTGGCCCGCGCACGGAGCGATGCCGAAGAAGCCAGACGGCACAAGCGCGGCGCGGCCCGGGAGATGGCCGTACTCCTGAAGCGTCTGGAAGCACGGGCCACGGCCGAAGCGGAAGCCGTCCAAAGGCTGAACGTCGATATCGGGCAGCTCGGCGTCGACCTCGCCCAGGAGCAGCAGGAGTACTCCGACCTCTGCGCGGTGACAGCAGAACTGGAACGCCTGGTCGCGGGTCTGAGGCTGGAAGAGGCGGCCGGCGACTGTGCGAAAGCAGAACAGGAATCCGCCTTGGCCGCACGGACCGCCAAAGCCTGGGAGATCATGCCCGTGCTGCTCGAGCACCTCGCCTCCGAACAGCGCCTCAAAGACATGCGGGCCGTGGTCGAGGCCGCCGAGGAGGCCGCCCGGCCTGCCCTGATCGCCCGTGACCACGCCGCATCACGGCTTGCCGCAGCACTGGACACCGCTACTCGAACGCTGGTCCGCCAGGCCGAAACCGCTGAAAAGTCGGCGGCAGAGGCCGCCGAGCAAGCGGTGGCCGCTCAGGACGGCTACAACCAGGCTGTCGGTCGGGCCGCCGGGCACGACTCGACAGCTGCGGCAACCGAGAAACTCGTCCTCGAAGCTCGGGAGGCCATTGACGCCGCCACCGCGTCAGGGCTGCTCCCGATCGCCACTCCGGTCTCCACGGCCTTGGAACAGGCAACAGCGGCGGCAGAAGCCAACACCGTCCGGATCACTGTGCTGGAGGCCGAGGACGACCAGTTGGAACAGGACCACCAGCAGGCGCTGCTCGCCCTGCAAGCCGGCCAGGCCCGGCATGCCGACCAGGTCCGGCGCCGTGACAACGCCGACCGCGATTTCACCGAAGCGAGCACCCGCACCGACGCGCTCCGCACCGATCCGGCGTTCACCGAGTTGCTGGGCTATCCCGCGGATGCACTGGACACGGCGGCCGACACGCTGATCACCGCACTCGTCGAAGCACACGAGAAAGCCGTCGGAACGATCGTCAAGCTGCGGGTGGCCGACGAACAGGACGAGCCCCGGCGCACCGCACTGGAGACCAACGAACTGCTGCCCGCTGGACCGGACGCCGTCCAGGCACGGAGATCCCTGGCGGAGGAAGGAATCACCGCGTGGACTGGTTGGCAGTACCTGGCCGCGATCTCCGATGTGGGCCGGCGTCGTGCCCTGGCCGAGAAACTGCCGCACCTCGCCGTCGGTGTACTGCTCAACGATCCGACGCAACTGCCCAGGGCCGAGGAACTGCTCGGGGCGAGCGAACTGCACCCGATCGGCTATCTGCCGATCAGCACCACCGCGGCCATGGCTGCGGAACCTTCGCCCCCCGGTGGCGTGGATTTCGTCGTCCCTCCGCACCCCGCGCTCTACGACGAGCGGGCCGCCGACGCCGAACGCCGACGGCTGCAGCAGCAACACGCCCGTCGGCAGCAGCTGTTGACCGAACGCTCGACGTACCGGGACTCCGCCGCCGCCCTCCTGGTAAGACTCCGGGAGTGGCGCAAAGCGTTCCCTCCCGGTCGGCTCACCGAACTGCAGACGGAACTGAGCACAGCCACCGAACAGGCGGCCTCCGGTGAGCTGGAGGTGAAGGCGCTGCAGGGAGCTCTCGACCAGGTCGGCCAGCGGCGCACTGCGGTAAGAGCCGCTGTAAAACCGTTGCGGTCGGCTCAACCCGGCTTGGAGAAGGCAGTCGATCAACTCGCCGAACTCGCCGCGCGGGAAGCGAAGATCCCCGCTTGGCAGGCGGTCGTCGTACGGGAGAGGACCGCGGCGGAACAAGAACGCGGCATCGCACGCGCGGCCGAGGAATCCGCCGCAGGGTTCCGGGCCCAAGCCGCCGCCCTGGTGCGGAAGGCCGACGGGCACCGCGCTTCGGTGAGTCGACTCGCCGAGGAGTCGACAACTCTCGGGTCGGTCGCTCCCGTTCCTGCGGACCAGCAGCCCACCGAGCCGCTGGAGGTACTGCGGAGCATCCACACGAGCGCCGTCGAAACCTACCTACGGGCTTCTGTCGGCGACCAGTTGATGGTCGATCTCCGTCGGGCGGAGCAGGAGAGCACCAAGCTGGATGCCCAGTTCAAGCATTGGCCGCTCGATGTACGGGAACGCGCCCACGAGTTGCTCGCCTCACCCGAAGGCACCGACCACGCCTCCCGCGAGGCGGCGTCCCGGCTCGCCGAGCTGGCCGCTCCGGAACTCGCCAAGCGTGCCGCCCAATTGCAGGCCAAACTGGCCGTCCGCCGTGAGGAGTACGAACGCCTCCCGGCTCCCGCCCAGGCGGTCGACCTCTTCCCGTTCGAACAGCCGCGACACATCTCCCACGGCATTCGGCAGATCACCGAGGCGAAGTCCGCACGTGATGCGGCCGCTCAGACCGTGCGGGAGATGGAGGCCCATAAGGTCCAGTTGGGGAACGCATTGAGCGGGGCCAAGGAATCCCATCGGTCATTCACCACGTTTCATACCGAATGGCCGGAGTTCGCTGCCGCTGAGCCTGCCGAATTGATCGACGCCCAACCCTTCGAAGGGGACCTTGAAGTCGCGCGGTCACGGCACCGTACGGCCCGGGAAATTTACGACGAGGCCAAGCGGCGCGCGGCCACCGCGCAGGATGCCGAGCGGAAGCAGGCCGACAGCCTCGCCCGGCACGCCGGGCAACAGCGGTTCCTCCTGTTGGGAACGGCCAGCCATCAGATCATGCTGAACACGGATCGCGGCGAACTGCCCGGCTTCGCCGCGGAGTGGGCCTCCGCCATGACCCGTCGACTCCGATCGCTGACCGATGACTTGTCGAAGATCGACCGGCACCGCACCCAGATCGTCAACCAGTTCGCGCAGCAGGTCAGCGAGGCACTGCAGATCCTGAAGCGCGCCCAGCGGTTCTCCCGTCTGCCCAAGGGGCTGGGCGACTGGTCCGGAGAAAAGTTCCTGCAGATCAGGTTCAAGGAACCGGAGGAAGCAGTGCTCCGCGACCGAATGGGCGAGATCGTCGACGACCTCGCCCAGGAAACGGTGAAGGCCCTCGAATCGGGCCGTGAGCTACGCCGCTCCGGAAACTCCATGATTCTCCGCGGAGTGGCGAGTGCTGCCGCTCCGGAGGGGTTCACGGTCTCCATCCTCAAACCGGACGCGGTGTTGCGCACCGAACGGGTCCCCGTCTCGGAAATCCGATCGGTGTTCTCCGGCGGACAGATCCTCACCACCGCGATCATCCTCTACTGCACCATGGCAGCGCTCCGCGCGAACGACCGCGGCCGCATGGGGAACCACCATTCCGGCACGCTCTTCCTGGACAATCCGATCGGACGAGCCTCCGCCGCCTACCTGCTGCGGCTGCAGCAGTCGATCGCGACCGCCCTCGGCGTTCAACTCGTCTATACCACCGGACTCTTCGACACCACCGTGCTGGATGCTTTTCCCCTGGTCATCAGGATGCGGAACGACGCGGACATTCGCGCCAAACGAAAGTACCTCTCAGTGGAGGACGTCTTCGGCCGCTACTTGGACGAGCAACTGGTCCGATCCGACGGACACAGCATCATCAGCGCGGCCCGGTACTTCTCCAAGGAAAAGGGTGCCGGTGATGACGGAACGGAGTGACCCGCCCCAGGAGGAACCGGGCAAGCAGGCGGCAAAGTTGCTGGAGAAGCTGCGCGCCCGGGCCGCGGAAGCCGGATGGACCGGCACCCGGCGCACGACCTTGACCGCCAAGGACCTCCTCGCCGCGGGCCGGGAAGTCTCCCTCCCGCCGGAGCTCCAGCGCAGCTACCTCCGGGATCTCCTCATGGAGTACCTGGAGGAACTCAAGGCCCACCGGAAGGTGATCTACTCCAAGTCCAGGACGGACAAGGAGAAGTCACCGCTGCCGCTCGAGGTACAGCTGATGCCGTTCCGTTCCACCGCGCGAACAGTTCCCCCCGAACCGGTGTGGCACAGCGCCATGTCGTGGGCCTCGCCGTACTGGGGGAGGCACTACACCACCCCTCCCATCCGTGCCGCCTATTCGGCGATGAACAACTGGTTCCTCGGCGCGCCGACCGGACTCGCGTTGCCCATCCGCGAAAGGGCATTGAAGATCTTCGGTGGGGACCCGTTCTTCCAACAGGCCAAGCACCCCGGGGAGAAGGTCTTCGACGACTTGAAGCCCAAGCCGATGCTGTCCGATCCGACGCAACTGATGCGCTTGATCAACGCCTTCCAGGTGGATCCTCCGCTGCTCACCCGCGCGTTCGACACCGTCCCCCTGGACGAGGAGAGCGGGTACCACCGGACCGGACCGGGCCGCGGCCTCCTGGTGATCGAGAACGCCACGACGTACTGGTCGGTCTCCCACATGCTCAAGCACATCGACCACGGCCTCGGTCACGTGGCCTGGGGCATCGGAAACACCTTCACTGCCTCCATCGGCAGCCTCGATCGGCGGGACGGGATCTCCCATGTCGTGTATTTCGGCGACCTTGACGCCACCGGGCTGCGCATCCCGCTGGGAGCACTCCGGCGGAGACTTCCGTGGTTGGACTCCATCCGGCCGGCGGTCGGCCTGTACGACATGTTGCTGCGTCACGGCCGTCCCGGGAAGGCCATGCCCAAGGAGGCGCGGATCGCTCCCGCGGAGGCCCGTCGGATCACCGACTGGCTCGCTCCCCAGCACCGCGTACGAGCCGAGGCCCTGCTGCTGCGCGGCGAACGGCTCGCCCAGGAATGGGTCAGCCTCGATCACCTCAGCACCGAAACGGACTGGTACGCGGACATGCGCTGACGTAACCCCAGTCCCCCGACCTCGTTCACCACTCACCCGGCCCCGCAGGAACCACAGCGCGTCGGCCGGCAGATCCACGGAGGAACGCACCTCATGAGGCCGATCCGATCGCATCAGGTCCGGATCCGGATTGATCGCCCGCAGCCCGTCCTAGACGTGCTGTCCAACCTCGAACACGCTTCTGTGGTTGCACTGGTCGGAGGAATCGGAGTCGGGAAAAGCTCCCTGCTCCACCAGGAAGTGTCCGCCGCGCTCACAGCCAGACAGTTGTGGCCCTACCCCTGGGCTCCGGGGCCGATCGGCGACCTGACATGGCAGTTGGAGAATTTCGTGACATCCGGACTCCGCCGGCTACCACGGCCCGTTGTCCTGCTGCCAACCATCGATCTCGGGCCCGATGACATTCCGCAGGCCCTGCGGGACTCCGGGGTCCGGGTCGTCGCCACCTCCCGCCACGGCAGTCTTTGGTCGCCACCGGATCGCATCGTGCGGATCGGAGTCTTCACCCGTTCCCAGTCGATCGAGTACCTGACGCATTCCGTCAGGGGCCTGTCCGACAGGGACGCCGAGCAGGCCGCCGAGTACCTCGACGACATTCCGCTGGCGCTCGCACACGCCATTCCCTTCCTCCGTCGCGGCCTGTCCGTCGAAAATTTCCTGCGACTTTCCAGGGAGTATCCTGCTTTCGTCTTCGACGAAAAAACAATCGACGATTATTCATCATCGCTCTTGGCTGAATACGAGAAATATCTATCGGCCCTCGCACCACCCATCAGCCCTTTGTCGCTGGACCTCTTGGGAGCACTTGCCGTCATGCGCGGCAAACCGTTTACGGTTCCGAACCCAAGCACCCAGCCACAGAATTCCCTGTGGCGTCCGGCGGTCCTCACCCTCCCGGCGGACCGGCAACCACCTGCCCCTTATCGGATCCGCAAGGAATACCGATCCCTGGAACGGCATGGACTCGTACAACAGTTTGAAGACCACTTCGAAATGACAGCACTGAAAAGCGATCTGACGCTTTTCCTGTTCGGCGCCGACCTTCTTCCCCGAGTTTCGGGTATCGCCGAATCCATGCTATTGAACCGGCTTCCGGTCAACGAAGGCGAAGTCAAGTGGTCCGACCGGGCCCGCTGGGCTGAGTGCCTGGAACCGCTCCTGGCAGTGGACCCGGTGAACATGGTCTCCCTCCAGAGCCGTTTCTGCCTGCTCGGGGCGGCCGGTTATCTGCTGCTCCAGGGTCGCTACCGAGAAGCCTACGATCGACTGTCGGCGCTCCGCACCAGTTGGCGAGCGGGTCAACCCAACTCGCCCGGCGTACCGTTGCAGGTTCGACTACGCCTGCTCGACCTCCTCTCCCAAGCCGCCCGCCGGATCGAAGATCCACGGGCCTGGCGTTATGCCGCCACCGCCTACCGGTGCCGTCGGCAACTACAGGGGGAACATCACCCCGACACCATCTCCAGCGCACTGACCATGCTCTTGGCCATCCCCTGCACCGATCGTGGCCGGCCCCTCCTCGCCGCCCTGACCGTGCTGCTGGAAAGCGCCGAGGCCGGGCAGCACGACCAGTTGGCGCACCGGATCCGCTCCCTCAAGGCCGCGGTGCGGTTGGCCTTTCGCCACACGGTGAAGCCGGTGAACGAGTTGCTGGAGATCCTCGGCGCCCAGACCGGCTTTCTGGGCGCCGACCACCCCGACACGCTGTCCACCCTGCACCAACTCGCCTTCGCCTACGCGGAGAGCGGCCAGGACGAGTTGGCGAAGCAGCGCTTCGAGGCGGCGGTCGCAGGTCGGACAGCGGCACTGGGCAAGCAGCACCCGGACACCCTGGCGAGCGTGGAAGCGCTGGAAGCCCACCTTCGGGGAGCACCGCCGCCCGCCCACCGTCAGTTCTGGTAATGGGCGACGCGCTCCTGGAGGGCGGTCTTGACCTGCGGCCACTCGTCGTCGGTGATCGAGAAGATCGCCGCGTCCCGCAGGGCGCCGTCCTCGCCGGGGGCCCAGGAGCGCGACCAGTTGCGCAGGACGCCCTCGAAGCGGGCGCCGACGGAGGCGATGGCGGCGCGGGAGCGCTCGTTGCGGGCGTCGGTCTTGAGGTCGACCCGGCGGACGTTCCACTGCTCGAAGGCGTGCTGGAACAACAGCAGCTTGGACTCGGCGTTGATGCCGGAGCCCTGGGCGGACGCGGCGAGCCAGGTGAAGCCGACCTCGACGGCGTACAGCACCTCGGTGTCGGGCAGGGTGCGCGGCTCCCAGAAGGCGGTGGCGCCGACGGCCCGGCCGGTGGCCAGCGAGATCTGCGCGTACGGGGCGAGCCGGCCGGTGGCGACGCGCCCGTGCTGGGTGGTGATGTAGTCGGCGACCTCGTCGGCGCGCGGCACCCAGGTGAACCCGTAGCTGTCCCGGCCCTCCTCCGCGGCCTGCGCCAACTCCGCCGCGTGCCGCTGCTCCAGCGGTTCCAGCCGCACCCGGGTGCCCTCCAGCACCGGGCCCTGAAGTCGGTACGCCATGCCTGCCCCTTCCCTCGGACCGGAGTGATCTTCAGGCAGCAGCGAACCGGGTGACCGTCGCGGCGTCAACGGAGTTTCGCGGTGCGGACATTGGGGCATGCCGAGATACACAAGAACTCTTGTACTCTTGTATTTGTACGATTCCCCTTGTACGTTCCCCGCATGACCGACGACTCCCCCGCCACCCGGCGGGTCACCGACGCGCGCGCCCTCTCCGCCCTCGCCCACCCGCTCCGGCAGCGGCTGCTGGACCTGCTGAAGGTGCACGGGCCGGCCACCGTCGGCCTGCTGGCCGAGCGCTCGGGCGAGGCGGTGGGCAGCGTCAGCCACCACCTGCGGGTGCTGGCCGGGGCCGGACTCGTCACCGGGGCACCGGAGTTGGCACGTGACCGGCGGGAGAGCTGGTGGCGGCTGGTGGCGCCCGAAGTCCGCTGGGCGCGCGGGGACTTCACCGGCGACCCGGCCTCGGCGGCGGCCCACGAGGCGGCCGGATCGCTGCTGCTGGAACGGCAGTTCGCGCTGCTGCGGAGCTGGGCGGGGCGCAGCGCCGGGTATCCGGAGCCGTGGCGGGAGGGGTGCGCGATGTCGGCCGAGACCTGGCTGCGGCTGACGCCCGAGGAGGCGCGGGAGTTCAACGCGCAACTGCTGGCGCTGCTCGACTCCTGGGCGGCCCGGACGATGCCGGACGACGGCGCGGCGCGCGAACCGGTGCTGGTGGTCGGGCACACGGTGCCCGCCGCACCGTGACCTCCGCCCCCACCACCGGTACGGACACCGCCGCTGCCGACTCGGCCCAACTCGCCCGGGAGCGGCGGGACTTACGACTGCTGCTGGCGGGCCGGACGGTCAGCGCGGCGGGCAGCGCGGTCACCGCGGTGGCGCTGCCGCTGGTCGCGGTGGTGGACCTGGACGCGGGCCCCGCACTGGTGGGCCTGCTGGCGGCGGCGGTGTGGCTGCCGTGGCTGCTGCTGGGCCTGCCCGCGGGGGTGTGGGTGGGCCGGTGGCCGCGCCGGCGGGTGATGGTCGGCTGCGACCTGGCGTCGGCGGCGCTGCTGGCGAGCGTCCCGCTGGCGGGCCGGTGCGGGGCGCTGACGCCCGGGTACCTGCTGGCGGTGGCGCTGCTGGCCGGGACGGGCGGGGTGTTCTTCCAGGCCGCGTTCCAGGCCCACCTGCCCGAACTGGTCGCCGCCGAACGCCTGACCTCCGCCAACGCCCGCCTCCAGGGCGGCACTTCACTCGCCCAGCTGGTCGGCCCGGCGCTGGCGGGCCCGGCCGCGCAGTCCTTCGGCGCCCGCTCGGGGCTGCTCGCGGACGCGCTGACGTTCCTCTGCTCGGCGCTGTCCCTGCTGCTGATCCGCACCCGCCCGGCGACCGCCCCGAACGGCCCGGCCACTCCGGGCGGACCGGGCGGACCGGGCGGACCGGGCGGACCGGAAGCCGCCGGACGGGAGGCGGACGGCCCGCTGCGCGCCCAGGTCGCCTCGGGGTTCCGGTACGTCCTGCGCGACCCGTACCTGCGGGCGGTCACCGCGTACGGGGCGACGGCGAACCTGGCGCTGGCGGTCGGCCAGGCCGTCCTGGTGCCGTACCTGGTGCGCGAACTGCGGGTCGGGACGGGGCTGGTGGGGCCGCTGGCGGCGCTCTCGGCGCTGGGCGGGGTGGCGGGGGCGGCGCTGGCCGGGCCGGTGGGGCGGCGCTGGGGGACGGCGCGCGGCACGGCGGCCGTCCAGCTGGTGGCCGTCCCGTTCGCGGCGCTGCTCCCGCTGGCCCGGCCGGGGGCGGGGGTGGCGCCGGTCGTCCTGGGGTCGGCGGTGCTGGCGGCAGGGGTGGTGGCGGGCGGCGTCGTCTTCGCGACCTTCCGCCAACGCCGCGTCCCCGCACCGCTGTTGTCCCGGGTCGTCAGCTCCGTGATGACGCTCAACCACGCCACCCTGCCGCTCGGCGCGCTGCTCGGCGGAGCCGTCTCGGCGACCGCCGGCCCCCGCGCCGCGCTCTGGCTCAGTGCGGCCCTGCTGCTCCTGGCGGCCCTCCGCCTGCACCGGGGGCCGCTCGGCCGCGTCCGGGACCTGCCCACCGGCGGCTGACCCGGCCCCGCGGGCCCGACGCACGCCCGGCTGCCGGGTCGGGCGCGGCGTTCAACCCGCGCCGAGCAGGGCGCGGACCGCTGTGCGGACGCGGGTGTCGGTGGCCGCGGGGTCGGTGGCGTCGAGCTTGCCGTCGAGGTGGAGGAAGGCCAGGCCGTGGACCAGGCCCCAGACGGCGGTGGCCGTCGGTCCGGGGTCGGCGCCGGGGAAGGCTCCGCGGACGATCCCGTGGACGTACTCCCACATGGCGGCGGTCGCGGCGGCGCGCTCGGGGTCGGCGGGGTCGCAGGGTTCGGCGAACATCACCCGGAACAGGGCGGGCCGGTCGGTCGCGAAGCGGACGTAGGCGGCGGCGACGTCGGCCAGGGCGGCGGCGTCGCGCGGGGCGGGGCCGGCGGCGGCGAGTCGGGCGGCGAGGTCGCGGTAGCCCTGGGCGGCGACGGCGGAGAGCAGCGCGTCGCGGTCGGCGAAGTGGCGGTAGGGGGCGGTGGCCGAGACGCCGGCCCGGCGGGCGACGGCGCGCAGCGAGAGGGCGGCGCTGCCGTCCTCCTCCAGGAGTTCGTGCGCGGCGCGCAGGCAGGCGGCGCGCAGGTCGCCGTGGTGGTAGGGGCCGGTCCTGGGTGGCATGCGTCACGCTCCCTGATGTTTGCGGCGCTCACATCGTCCGCCTAATGTGAGTGGTGCAAACATTCTAGTCGGACAGTCGAGGACGAGGAGAACCTTCCGATGGCGGACGACCTGTTCACGCCACTGCGCCTGGCCTCGGGCGCGGTCCTGCCCAACCGGATCGCCAAGGCCGCGATGGAGGAGAACCTGGCCGGCGAGGGCCAGCTCCCGGACCGGCGGCTGTTCGACCTCTACCGCGCCTGGTCGGCCGGCGGCAGCGGGCTGCTGATCACCGGCAACGTGATGGTGCACGCCGAGGCGCTCACCGGCCCCGGCGGCGTGGTGCTGGACGACGCGGCGCCGCTGGAGCCGTTCGCCGCGTGGGCCCGGGCCGCGAAGTCCGGCGGCAGCGCGGTGTGGATGCAGGTCAACCACCCCGGGCGGCAGGTTCCGTCCGGACTCCCGGGCGTGGTGTGGGGCCCCACCGAACGGGGCGTGGACCTCGGGCGGCACAGCGGGCGCTTCGGCCGCCCCAGCGCCATGACGCCCGATCAGATCGACGCCACCGTGGAGCGCTTCGCCACCACCGCCCGGCGCGCCGCCGAGGCCGGGTTCGACGGGGTGGAGATCCACGCCGCGCACGGCTACCTGCTCTCGCAGTTCCTCTCCCCGCTGGTCAACACCCGCACCGACGCCTGGGGCGGATCCCCCGCCGGACGCGCCGGGCTGCTGCTGGACGTGGTGCGGGCCGTCCGGGCCGCCGTCCCGGCCTCCTTCGCGGTCGCGGTCAAGCTCAACTCGGCGGACTTCCAGCGCGGCGGCTTCGACACCGACGACGCCCGGAAGGTGATCGCCCTGCTCGCCCCGCTCGGCGTCGACCTGGTCGAACTCTCCGGCGGCAGCTACGAGAGCCCCGCGATGACCGGCCGCCCCGCCGACGAGCGCACCCGCTCCCGGGAGGCGTACTTCCTCGACCTGGCCGCCGACCTGGTGCGCACCAGCCCGCTGCCGCTGATGCTCACCGGCGGCATCACCCGGCGGGCGAGCGCCGAGCAGGTCCTCGCGAGCGGCGTCGCCGCGGTCGGCCTGGGCACCGCCCTCGCCGTCACGCCCGACCTGCCGCGCCGCTGGGCCGCCGGCGCGGAGGCGGTCAGCGCACTGCGCCCGGTCACCTGGCGCGACAAGGCGCTCGCCTCCGCCGCGAGCATGGCCCTGGTGCGCCACCAGCTGCGCCGGCTGGCCGACGGCCGCTCCCCCGCGCCGCGCACCCGCCCCGCCGTGGCCCTGCTGGCCGAACAGCTCCAGCAGCGCAAGGCCCTGCGCCGCTACCGCAGTTGGCTGGCCGCCCGCCGCCCGGCCTGACCCCGCACCGGCACCCCCTCCCACCGACACGCCCCCTCCCACCGGCCCCCGGCGCGCCACGGACCACCGCCGCCCGGCGCGGCCGTAGCTTCGACCCGACACCCCTCCTCTCCCCCAGGAGCACGGACATGGCAGCACCCGGCCGAGCCCTCTTCGTCGTCTCCGCCGCCGACCACTGGACGCTGCGCGACGGGACGCGGCACCCGTCCGGCTACTGGGGCGAGGAACTCGCCGTCCCGCACCGGGAGTTCAGCGCGGCGGGCTGGCGGATCACCCTCGCCACGCCCGGCGGGAGGCCGCCGACGCTGGACCGGCTCAGCATGTCCCGCACCGCCGGGCTCCCCCGCACGCTGCGCGAGGTCGCCGGGTACCTGGGCTCGATCCGGGACGAGCTGGCCCGCCCGACCGCGCTGGACGGGGTCGACCCGGACCACTTCGACACCGTCTTCTACCCGGGCGGCCACGGCCCGATGGAGGACCTCTCGCACGACCCGGTCTCCGGCGCCCTGCTGACCCGCGCGCTGCGCTCCGGCCGACCGCTCGGCCTGCTCTGCCACGCCCCGGCCGCACTGCTGGCGGCCCGCGACGCGGACGGCTCCTGGCCGTTCGCCGGGTACCGGATGACCGCGCTGTCCAACACCGAGGAGAAGCTGAACAGCTTCGGCCGCAAGGCCGCCTGGCTGCTGGAGGACCGCCTGCGCGCCGAGGGCGCCCACTACGTGAAGGGCCGCCTGCCGCTGCTGCCGTTCACCACCGCCGACCGCAACCTGCACACCGGCCAGAACCCGGCCTCCTCGGCCCGGCTGGCCGCCCAGCTGCTCGCCGCGCTCGCCAGCCGATAACCGCCCGGTGACCGCCCGGTGACCGCCCGGTCCGCGCCCGGTCCGCGCCCGGAGCGCGGGGCAGCGGGTCCGGACAGCCGGGAGCGGCGGGGCCGTCCCCCGTCCCGGGGCGGTCCCGCCGCTCGCGGGGCAGGGGGGGGTGGATCGTCAGGAGCCGTTGGGGAGTTGGGCCAGGGTGGCGAGGAACTCGGTTTCGGCGGCGGTCTTGTCGAGGCCGAGGCCGGTGAGGACGCCGTCGCCGTCCTCGTGCTCGATCAGGGCGAGCAGCAGGTGCTCGGTGCCGATGTAGTTGTGG